>DXSD01000124.1 GCA_019410665.1 Fusobacterium sp. | reverse complement strand
TTTTATAGCTTAGTAATCTCTTCATTTTGAAATTTATTGATTTTAATAAAAAATTTATATAAAAATTTTAATTCATCCTCATTATAATTTTCAAAGAGAAATTGATAGAAGTTTCCTTCTACCTCCTCTATCTTTTTATACACTTCTCTATATGCACCCTTCCCCTTCTTGGTAAGCTTTATATATAAATCCTTTTTATTTCCATCCTCTTGATAGGTTTCTATATAGTTCAGTGTCAAAAGTTTTTTTATAACTTTACTAGTGTACCCCTTACTATTTTTTATCTTTTTAGAAAGTTGAGTGATATTTATCTTATCTCCACTCCCTATACAATAGAGATAGTTATAGTCTGTAAAGCTCAACTCTTTACTTAAGTTCTCCTTAAAGAGTGTGGTATATTTATCATTAACATAGATGAACTCCTGCATCTCTAAATATATTTCTGGAATATATCCCTCTCCCTTGTCCCCATGAAGAAAATCTTTATAAAACTCCTTACTGTCCTCTATCAAATTAAAAAATTTTTGTATTACTTTATTAGAAATTTTTATCACCTCTTTCAAATTCCGATAGTTTCTTAGGAAACATTATACCTCTAAAACCTTTTATTTTCAAGAGTTTTCTAAGGAAATATCCTCTGTGTTTCCATTCCGTATTGTTGCATAGGAAACAATTTTTGTAAGTTCAGTATGTGACAAGTAGGTACTCTTTTCACATATTGACTTATATTCTTTTGTTAGCTATACTAATGCTGTAAACAAAAGAATTTTAGGAGGGATAATTTTTATGAAAAAAGGATTTTCTATCTTACAGAGAGTAGGTAGAGCTTTCATGTTACCAATTGCCGTTCTACCTATGGCGGGAATACTTTTAGGAGTAGGAGGAGCTTTCACTTCAAAAGCTGTTATTGAAACTTATAATTTAACTTTTTTAGAACCAGGAACTATCTTAAATAAGATATTAGTATTATTTTCTAACTCTGGATCTTTTGTCTTTGCTAACTTATCAGTAATATTTGCTGTGGGAGTAGCTATAGGACTTGCTAATCAAAATAAAGAAACAGCAGCTCTGTCTGGGTTACTTGGATTTTTACTTTTCCATACAGTTATAGGAACAGTACTTGGATTTATGGGATATACTGCGGACACTACAACTGTTCAAGCTTTTATGGACAGCGGATTCTCTTATGATGTAGCTGTTGGAAAGGCTGCTCTATATACTAAGGAACTTGGAATTTTTACATTACAAACAGGAGTACTTGGTGGTATTATATGTGGTTGTGTTTCAGCTATGATAACTAATAAATTTTCTAATAAAACACTTCCAGATTATTTAGCTTTCTTCAGTGGAAATAGACTTGTTCCAGTATTAACTATGGTATTTTTCATACCTTTAGGAGTAATTGTTCCATTTATATGGCCAGCTGTGTTTGCCGGAGTAGTAAAAGCTGGAGCCGCTTTTACAGCTATGGGACCTTTTGGAACTTTCCTTTATGGACTTACTGCTAGACTTTTAAATGTATTTGGGCTTCATCATGCTGTTTATCCTTTATTCTGGTATACAGAATTAGGAGGAACTATGGAGGTAGCTGGGCAACTTGTTGCTGGAGGACAGAGAATATTCTTTGCTCAACTTGCTGATCCTACAGTGGTTCACTATTCAGCTGATGCAACTAGAACAATGACAGGTGGATTCTTACCTATGATGTTTGGATTACCAGCGGCAGCTTTTGCTATGTATAGATGTGCTGATGCTAGTAATAAAGCTAAAGTTAAAGGAATTTTAGCTTCAGCAGCTCTTACAGCTTTCTTAACTGGAATTACTGAACCATTAGAATTTACATTCCTATTTGTTGCTCCACCTCTATATGTAATTCATGCTGTATTAGAAGGAATAGCATATGGACTATTACATTTCCTAAATGTAGCTGTGGGAATTACTTTCTCTAGAGGTATAATAGATTTCACTTTCTTTGGATTATTACAAGGAATGGCAAAAACTTCATATCAATGGATCTTAATAATAGGACCTTTTTATTCTATTATCTATTATTTCATCTTCAAATTTATGATAGAGAAATTTAATTACAGTACACCTGGAAGAAATGAAGGAGAGGCAAAACTTTATACTAGAAAAGATTATCAAGGAAATTCAAGTGAAGATTTAACAGATGATATAGTTGAAGCACTTGGAGGAGTAGAAAATATAAAAGGAATAGATGCTTGTATTACTAGACTTAGAGTAACAGTAAAAGATAGTTCTAAAGTAGCTAGTGATTCAAGATGGAAAGAGTTAAAATCTCAAGGTGTAATTAGAAGTGGAGAGGGAGTTCAAATTATTTATGGAACTCAAGCTGAGATTTATAAGAATAAAATAATAAAAAAATATGGATTATAAAAATAAAGTATAATAAATAGAGCAAGTCAATACTTGCTCTTTATTTTTTCTAATAGTATAGACTAAATATTTTAAATAAGTTATAATTACTATAGAATTATTATAGAAAATATATAAATAAGGTGAGGGAAATATGAAGTTATTTAGAAATGGAAAAATTTATACTATGGACACAGAAAATAAAGTAGTAAATTCTATCTTAGTAGAAAATGGAAAAGTTTTACAAATAGGAGATGAAGAAGAATTAAAAAAATCATTTAAAGGTGGAGAAATTATAGATTTAGAAGGAAAAGTTGTTATACCAGCTTTTAATGATAGTCATGTACATTTTGTAAATTATGGTTATAATAAAAAGAAAATTCCTCTTTATTCATGTAGAAGTGTAGAAGATGTAATTGAAAAAGGGAAAAATTTTACAGTTTATGGTGGTTGGATTCTTGGAAGAGGATGGAACCAAGACTTATTTCATGGGGAGAAAAGAATGCCAACAAGAGAGGATTTAGATAAAATATCTACTGAATACCCAATCTGTTTTACAAGAACATGTGGTCATGTAGCTATTGTAAATACTAAGGCTCTTGAAGTATGTGGGATAACTCCAGATACAAAATGTGAAGGTGGAGATGCTGATTATGAAAAAGGATTATTTTCTGAAAATGGTCTTTATCTAATATATTCACATATTCCAAGTCCATCACTTGAAGAGTTAAAAACTATGTTATTAGAAACTCAAGCTGAATTTTTCTCTATGGGAATTACATCTGTACAAACAGATGATTTTGAAACTTTTCCAGATAAAGATTTTGAAAAAATTATAAAAGCTTATACAGAATTAGAGCAAGAGGGGAAATTGAAGATAAAAGTTTATGAACAATGTCTTTTCCCTGAAATTGAAAGAATAAAAAAATTCCAAGAAAAAGGGTATCATTTTGGATATGGAAGTAAAAATTTTAGAATAGGACCTATAAAATTATTATTGGATGGTTCATTAGGAGGAAAAACTGCTTATTTACAAACTCCATATATAGATGATGAAAATAATTATGGAATAGTTACAAGTTCTGTGGAGGATTTTGAAAAGATAGTTAAATTTTCAGACGAAAATGGATTTCAAGTAGCTGTACATGCAATTGGAGATGGAGCTATAAAAATGTGTGTAGATGCTTTTGAAAAATTACCAGAATTAAATAAAAAAAGACATGGTATAGTTCACTGTCAAATTACAACAAAAGAACTAATGGAAAGAATGAAAAAATTGGATATTTTAGCTTATATTCAACCAATTTTCCTAGACTATGATTTACATATAGTAGAGGATAGAGTAGGATATGAAAGAAGTCTGGAAACATATGCTTGGAAAACTATGATGGATATGAATATTCCTATGGCTTTTGGATCTGATTCTCCTGTAGATAGTGCAGATGTAATAAAAGCTTTACATTGTGCTGTAAATAGACAAGATATAAGTTACAGACCTGAAAATGGTTGGTTACCTAATGAAGCTTTAGATACTCTATCAGCTATTAAATATTATACTCAAGGAGGAGCTTATGCTTCCTTTGAAGAAAAAATTAAGGGAAATTTAGAAATTGGTAAATTGGCTGATTTTATTGTGTTAAACCAAGATATATTAACTATAGATAAAAAAGATATTTTAAAAACTGAAATTGAAATGACTGTAGTAGAGGGAGAAGTTGTATTTCAAAAATAGTTTAAAAAGTAAATTTATGTTCTGATTTTTCTTTACAATTAAAATAGAATATGATATAATTTTGAAAAAATATTTTCATTTTATAAATGAAAAATATAATAAAATAAAAATTATAAG
>DXSD01000123.1 GCA_019410665.1 Fusobacterium sp. | reverse complement strand
AGTTAAAAGAGTTTCATGAAAAAAATAGTCTATTAAGAGGAGTTTTGAAATCCCAAATAAAAGAACTCCTATTTAAAGATTACTCTTTTAAAGTTTATAATGAGTTTTTTAATTTAGATTTGGTAAAAGAAAAAATAGATAAAAAAGATGAATATATATTTTTAAAAGATTTTAAAATTAAACTTAATAAAGAGGAAAAAAATATTACAGAGGAGATATTTTCATACTATAAAAATAGTAAATTTACTCCTTCTTCATATTTAGAAAATATAGATAATAATATAAATAGAAAAAAATATGAGATTATTCATAAATATATGTTAGAAGAGGGATTTATTGAGTATTTAGAAAAGGATAAATATATACTTAAAGGATTTTTAAAAGAGAGTATAAAATTAATAAGTGAGTATATAGAAAAAAATGAGGGAATTAGTGTGAAAGAGTGTAGAGAGCTCTTGAATAATGATAGAGATAGTGCTATACTTATTTTAAGAAAATTAGATAGTTTAAAAATTACTAAAAATATAGATGGTATAAGGTTTTTAAATCATCAATCTTAGGAGGAAAATATGATAAAAGTAGATGCTATAGGGCAAGTTTGTCCAGTACCAATTATTATGACTAAAAATGCTTTAAAGGATATAGAAGAGGGACAGGTAGAAGTTTCTGTTGATAATAAGATATCTCTAGAAAATCTTGAAAAAATGTCAAGAGAGATGGGGTATGAGTATAGTGTAGAAGAGAGTGGAGAGATTTTTAAAATAGTAATAAATAAAATGAGAGAGAGTGTTGAAATAAGAGAAAAAGAGGAGAATACAGTTATTGTCATAGACTCTCTATACATGGGAAAAGGAGATCCAGAATTAGGAAGAATACTAATGAAAGGATTTATCTATACTTTATCTGAAATGGAAGAGTTACCTAAAACTATCCTATTCTATAATGAGGGAGTTAAACTAGCTATCGAAGGGGCAGAAAGCTTAGCTGATTTAAAATCTCTAGAGGAGAGAGGGGTAGAGATCCTATCTTGTGGAACTTGTTTAAATTTCTATGGAATAACTGAAGAGTTAAGAGTTGGAAGTATAACAAATATGTATACTATTGTTGAAAGACAGATGAAGGCAACAAGGGTAGTAAAACCATGATAAAAAGTGAGAAATTTTTATTATTAGCCTCTGAATCAACACATTTTATAATGAAATTAGAAAAACTCTTGCAAAATTTTCAAATATGTTGTAGAATAATACCGTTGCCTGGAGAGATAAGTGCTGGGTGTGGTTTATCTGTAAAAGCTGAGCTAGATGATATGGATAAAATAGTTGAAGTTCTAGAGAGAGAAAATATACAGGTGGATAAGTATATTGTAGAAAAGATAGGACTTAAGAAAAAAATTGAAAAGATTTAAATGGAAGCGGAAGAAAACTGGTGTTTTCAGCAGTCTTCAAAACTGTCAGGTGGCTTAGGTCATTGGTTGGTTCGATTCCTACACGCTTCCGCCAGAAGGTTATTTAGGATAGTGATATTGTAAATTTTGAAGTACAATACCCTATCCTTTTTTGTAATAATTAAAAAAATATGGTAAAATTGTAATAGATAAATTTATAGAAGAGGTGGGAAGATGAAAGAGATAAAAATAACAGATATAGGTGGAATAAGAATAGGACATGCTCAAAATATAGAGGCTGGTACAGGATGTACAGTTATTATTTGTGAAAAAGGTGGCTGTGCTGGTGTAGATGTAAGAGGTGGAGGACCTGCCTCTCATGAAACAGAGCTTCTAAATCCAGTTAATACAGTAGATAGAGTACATGGGATAGTTCTTTCTGGAGGTAGTGCCTTTGGATTAGAAGCTACTAGTGGAGTTATGCAGTACTTAGAAGAGAGAGGAATAGGATTTGATGTAGGGATAGGAGTAGTTCCAATAGTTTGTGGAGCTTCGCTTTTTGATTTGGCAGTAGGAGATTCAAAAGTTAGACCAGATAAGGCTATGGGTTATCAAGCTTGTTGTAATTCAGAGAAAAATTATGTTCAAGAGGGAAACTGTGGAGCTGGTACAGGAGCCAGTGTAGGAAAATATAGAGGGATGGATAGAGCTATGAAATCTGGATTAGGAATTTACTCTATAGAACTAGAAAACTTAAAAGTGGGAGCAATAGTAGGAGTCAATGCTATAGGAAATGTTATAGATGGTGAGACTAATAGATTTTTAGCTGGTCTTTTAAATGAGGAAAAAACTAAAATTATAAGTACTAGAGAAGAGATGTGGAAAGATTTAGATATTAATTATAGTGTGTTAAAAAATACTAATACTACAATAGGATGTATAGTAACTAATGCAAAACTCACTAAGGCTCAAGCAACAAAAATTGCTTCAATGACACATAATGGATATGCAAGAGCTATATCTCCAGTTCATACATCATTAGATGGAGATACTATATTTACATTAGGAACTGGAGAGGTAGAGGTAAATATTGATACTCTTGGAACTTTAGCTGCTTATGTTATGGAAAAAGCTATACATAGAGCTGTTACATGTTCAGAGTCAGCTTATGGGTTAAAGGCTTATGGAGATTTAAAATAAAATTATAAAGTGAGGCTATTGCAATGTAATGAACCCACTTTTTATAAGTCGATAACCAAATAGATTATTTAGTATAAAGAGTAGTAACTAAGAAGAAAAGCTAGACTTTAAATAAAAAAAAGACCCCGCAGGGTGAAGGGTTGAATTACTTGTTTCTACTAATCCAAATTACAACAATGAAAACTATTCCAATTAAAAGAATAGCTCCGCCATCAAAGTTGATAACAGGATTTAAAATAGTTACATTCATTCGATACCCTCCTGTAAAAATAGAATCATCTGCCCACAAAGTCGCTACTCTTTATGAACATGAAACAAGCTCCCACGGCGGAGTGAGAGCTTACCTCATAGCGATTTTTAATTCTATTTTACAGTCCCTTCAGGGTTAATTAAATTATAACAAAATAATAACAAAAAGTCAAACTTTGGGAAGTGATTCCAATGTAAAAACATATGTAACATTACATAAATTTTATAATTTATTTAAAAATTTTAGTTTTATGATTTTTTTAAGTATTGATTTTACTAGTTTTTATAAAAAGCTTGAGTAATCTCAAAATATAAAAGCTTTAATAAGCTTTAAAAGGAAAAGAGGTATATTGATATACCTCTTTTTTTATAATTATTTATTTCATATATCCTCATTATATATTAGGGGGTGTGAGTTCCCATGGTGCCTAGAGAGGGACTTGAACCCTCACTCCTTTAGGGGAAACGGATTTTGAGTCCGTCGCGTCTACCATTCCGCCATCCAGGCACGTTATCTACTCATTTATAATATACTATTTACTTTAATTTGTCAATACTTTTTAAAAAAATACCAGCTACACACTTATATTAGCAAGGCCAACATAGGAGTTTTGTAAAAAAAGATATATAACCTTAGGATTGATAGGGGAGAATTTAATAGATATATTCTGCCCATTTAATCCCTTAAAAATAGAAGAGATATATTGGAAATTTTTTACTCTAACCTTTGAGTCTGTTACTTTTCTGGAAGTGGGCTGTAAAAAGATATCCAATTCTCTAATATATTTAACTTCATTGATAGTATTATAGTTGATAGAAAAAGCATACTCTTTTTTCTGTAGATAGATATATGAGCTCAGGAACTCAGTAAGCTCCAACAGTGATAACTCATAGTTATTTTTTTTATAAAATTCTTCAATATCATTTTTGATAAATTCTATAAACTTATGAACTTCACTATTTTCAGTATAGTGTTCACTTATTTTGATTCCAGTGGTGTTATAAATCTCCTTTAATATTTTTTTATTATTAATATTTTTAGAAGCAATTAAAATCTCTTTAGGGAGAGTAAACTTATTATTTTTTAGTGAAACCTTCAAAATTCCCTCTCTAATAAACCCTAAAAGAGAGTAGAAACTAGAAAAATAGTAATCAATAGCAAAATTAATAGGCTCTAAAGAAGCAGAATCAAGCATGATTAATAATCTAGGGACTACTTTCTTATTTGAAAAAAAATCATCAACTAAAATATATAGAGGAACATCAAAGATGAGATAACATTGGTTCTCTTTTTTTATCTGCTCCATATACTTAACAGTTGTTTTGTTAAAAAACTCATCAATATTATTAACAATTCTGTAAAATGTAGCATAACTAATGGAAAAATTCTCAGGAAATCTCTCTTTACAATAGGTATAAAGTTTAGTTATACTAGTTTCCTTAGATTCTTTACAAATCTCTTTTATTTTTTCCAATCTTTCTTCATCAATATTTCTAAAGGAGTTTTTATCCTCTCTAGCTTTTTTTTCAAGTCCTATTATTCCATTTTTTTTATAGGCATTAACCCATCTTTTTAAAGTGGCATCTG
>DXSD01000122.1 GCA_019410665.1 Fusobacterium sp. | reverse complement strand
TAAAATGAAAAAAACTTTAATTTATAAGAGTTTTAATAAATTGAATCAACAAATTTAATTTCTATATATTATAAGGAGGAATAAAAAATGATTGATTTAGTAGAAAAAGCTAAGAAAAACACTATTATTTATGCTGGGTATGGGTATGAAGGAAAAACTTTTGATGTTACAGAAAAAATTAAAGCTTTATACCAAATTAATATAAGAAAACTTGCTGCAGATAACTCTATTGCCGGAGATCCTTTTCCTGGAAAAACTAAAGCACTATATATACTTTGGTCACAAGATGGAACTATCCATTCAGCAGTTGTGTTTGAACATGATGGAAAAACTATTACATTACCAAGTGGTTTAAACGTTTAGTTTAAAAATATAAAATAAGGGAAGTCAATTTTACTTCCCTTATTTTCTTTATTTATAGTAAAATTTTATTATTCTTTTCTTTTCATCTATTTCATAAGTCAGATTCTCTCTCTTATCCAACTCTCTTTTTATCTCCTCTATTTCATCCTCTGTACATACTATATTTATACCTACTTCTGTCAACCTATAGTTTTCTACAGTATTTAAGATTATCTCCAGTTGATCAGCTATATACCCTACTTTTCTATGAGGAGAGCCCTCCTCTCTAGGAGAGAAAAGGGCTCTGAAAAAATTAGCTATTCTCTTTAACAGTTTCATCTGTATCAGCTTCTTTTACTTCTTCATCTTTAACTATCTCTTTCACTATATCTCTATAGAGTAATGGTCTATTTCTAAATTCGTCCATTATTCTCTCTATACCTTCTGGATTATCTTGCTCCTCAAACTTCATCTTGATTCCAATAGTGTTGGCTGTTCTTCCTTTTCCACTATCATTAGTTGTAGGAGCAAGAGTTACTTCAAAACTAGTTCTATCTCCATATCTAGCTGCATCTTTTTCATCTATTCCATCTTTCTCTTTGACTTTTCCCTCATCGATTCTGACATTTAGATTTATCTCTATCTCTTTAAGTCTAAGTCCCTTAGGTTCTGTCATAGCTAACATAGGAATAGCCGCTTCCTTTGTCTCGTTTATTTTGAAATTAAACATCAAAGGATTGCCATCCTCATCAAAATACTTTCCTATTGATTCTAAATAGTGGGTATTAAGTATCTGTTGAGCTGCATTTGCTGAATAGAGTAATCCTCTAGTTATATCTGAAAGAGATTGGTCACTTTGTGATTTTCTAAATTTCCAAGGATAACATTTCAACATCTATCTTTCCTCCTTTTAAGCTGCTGCTTTTTCTTTTTCCATTCCGTTTACTATTGAATCTGGGTTCTTAGGAGCTTCCCCTTCTCCAATAGCTCCCTTCTTAGTTACATCTTCAGTTATTGCATCTATTATTCTCATAAGAGTTTCTGGTGTCTCCTGTTTTCTAGCTTCCACATGGAAAGTATACTTTGATCTAGTATCTGATTTTCTTGTTTGTTCTGATTTGTGAGATACACTACCACTAAATCTTACTCCCCAGAATCCTACACTAGCACTAGCTTCAGCTCCTGTAGAAGATGTAGATGATTCACTTGTATTAATTTCCATTTCAAAATCAATAGTTACTAATTCCATAGATAGATTAGGAATCCCTGTCATAGCAATAAATGGGGCTGAAATTGTCTTTTTAACCATTTTTCCATTTTCATTAGCTTCATAGTTAAAATAGACATTTTTTACTTGTCCATTCTCATCTAATGCTACCTCTTTAATATAGTTATACATAGATGCACTAAGTTGTTTTTGAGCATCTACCACTGCTACTAATGGACTTGCTACCAATGATTCTATTGGTATTGCTTTTAGTTGATCTCCTGTAAATGTACTCATAATGTTTCCTCCTTAAAATATTTTTTCTCTAGAGATAATTTGATTTTACTACTTACTTTTTTTTATACATAACTTGAATATTTTTATTTTTCCTTTTCATATTCATTTTCAAATATCTCTGAAAAACTTTTAAAAAAATTTAATTCTAAAAGATGACATATTTTAATAAATTGTTTTAAGTTTAGTTCTGTTTGACAATTCTCATAGCAACTTACAGTTTTTTGTGTCACCCCTAAAAGATTAGCAAACTCTTCTTGAGTATACATCTTTTTTCTTTTCTCCCTTATTAACTTCATAACTTGGATATAACTCTCATCATATATCATCAGCCATTTACTCACTCCCTATACATACCCCCTGAAATATTTATAGATTTTAAATATTTTATCTTTCTTTTATGAATATACATAAAAGGTATGTTTTCTATAGAGATATACTAACTTTGTATATTTACTTTTAATTGTTAAGCTAAATTATCTCTAGAGATATATATTTTAAAGATTTAGGAGGTAATTTATGGAAAGGTTATTTAAAAATCATGAAATAAAAAATATTATTGATAGTAAGCAAGTTATGAATGTTCTTGCTCTAAATGAGATTTCTGGGAATGAGAGAGTTATTACTAAATTCTCCTTTGCTGGTGGTATCTCTGGTTACTCTTTTGGAAGATCTCAATTTGATGTAAAACATAACCCTAGTTCACGTAATTTTTTAATAAATAGATGTAACTTTACTCAAGCTGAAATAGATAGACTTCTAGCTCTAGATAAGAATATTGATGATTTAAATGAAAAATTATCAAAATATAGAAAAGAGATAGATGAATATGATATGAAACATGTACAGGAGATGATTGATTATGTAAGCTCTTTAGAGGATATTCCTGATATATCTTTAAAAACCTTTGTACATCTTGTAGATTATCACAACCAATTCTCTCTATCTAAAAATGGAAAATTACACTCTTGGATTAAAGAGAAAGACACTTTAACCTCTCAAGATGTTCAGGATTTTAAACTTCAACAAACTAAATGGGGAAAAGAGCATCCACAAGATGTAAAAAGAAGATGGAACAATATTGAAGAAAATTGGGTAGATTAAAAAAAATTAGTGTTTTCTTCCTTTTAATACTAACTATCTATTTTATAGGTAATACAGTATATATCTTTTATAGGCAACATCAGATAAATGAAAAAAATATAACTACCTATATAGATAAGGTTGAGGAAAGAGTTAATAGATTTTTGCTCAACCTTACTTGGGAAGAAACAGATGAAAAATTTCCTAAAAACTCCCCATTTATTAAGGATAGTTCTCTTATATTTTTTAAAAGAGCTAATGAGAAAAACTATAAAATAGAGATACAAAATTACTACTCACTTTTTTCCTTACTTTTAAAAAATATTCCTACTAAAGATTACAACTATGCTTTTTTTATCTCAGAGGATACTAGGTATATCTATCATCCTAATAAATCTCTTTTACAACATACACTTTTTTCTGAGGCCAAAACTGATAATAGTTATAATCTATATAAAATGGCTAAAAAAATTTTTGAAGATAAGCCAGAAAAATATATTGGAAAAATTGATGCAAATAAGATGACTAATCAGATTTCAAGAATAGAGTATAGAAAATTAGAGAGATTCCCACTATATCTTGGAGTTGTATCTATAAGTGAATCTTTACAATTAGAGGTTATTAAAAATGTAAAAGATAATATCTATATCTCAATTGCTCTTTTAACCTCTGTTCTTCTAATATCAATCTTGGGAAAGGATGAAAAGAAAATAAAGAATATAGTTATTATCTCTTTTTTACAATTTTTATTACTTGTTTTTTTAATCATTACAATTAATTTTTCAACTGGTAAGGAAATTATGAGCAAATTCTCCCCTATTTCCTCTCCTATTGCAGTATCAAGCTTTTTAAAAAGTAATAAAATTAGGAAGGAAGGAGAGATATTTATAAGAATAAAAAATATTGATTTTCTTTCTGGAGATAATATAAGGATATCTGGATTGATTGAATATCCAACAAATAAGTTTGAAAAGGTTTTCTTTCCAGATGCTACTGACTATTCAGAATCAGTGTTAAAAAATAAAAACAATATTATAACAAAAAATTTTGATTTCTCTTTAGCTGAAAATTTTTTCTACCATAAGTATCCTTTAGAAAGTAATGTTGTAACTATCAAGATGACTACTTGGAATGATGATAACTCCACAGTATTAACTCCTAATTTCTCCAAGTATTCAGATAATCTTTTAATCTCTTCTAAATGGGGAATTGATAAGGATTTAAGTATAAATAACTGGAATATTTTAGGTACTTTTTTTTCCTTTGAAGAGGTAGAAATTGGTAATTACAATCTAACATTTAATATTTTTCTAAAACGAAATATATTAGCTCCTTTTATATCTTATCTTTTACCTTTTTTTATAATCATAGGGCTTTTATTTTCTCTGATATTACTACTTCCTAAAAAGAAAGAGGATATAAATATGGAGTTTTTTATAGGATCTATATCTGGACTATTTTTTACAATTCTTTTATCTCAAGCTGGACTTAGAGAAAATGTAACAGCTGGTGAAATTCTATATCTGTCTCTTATACACATCTGACGCTGC
>DXSD01000121.1 GCA_019410665.1 Fusobacterium sp. | reverse complement strand
CTCTATAATTGTCATATACATATAGATATTTTTTATATATAATTACTATTTTATAGCTTCAGCTATTAGAGATCCCATCTCACTTGTTGTAACTTTTATATTATCACTCTCTTTATTATATATATCCAATGTTCTATATCCCATATTTAATACTGTTCTTACTGCTCTCTCTATAGCTTCACTCTCCTCATTTAAATTAAATGAATATTTAAGCATCATCCCTGCAGAAAGTATAGTTGCTATGGGATTAGCTATCCCTTGTCCAACTATATCTGGTGCTGATCCATGACTTGGTTCATAAAGACTAGCCTTTCCATCTCCAAGGCTAGCTGAAGGTAACATTCCAATAGAACCAGTTAACATAGAAGCCTCATCTGATAAGATATCCCCAAAGGTATTCTCTGTTAAAATAACATCAAATTGTTGAGGATTAGCAATCAATTGCATAGCAGCATTATCTACATACATATGTTCTACTTTTACTTCAGGGTAGTTTTTCCCTATTTCATCAACTATATCTCTCCATAATTTTGAAGTATCCAATACATTTCTTTTATCTACACTTGTAAGCTTTTTCCCTCTTCTCTTAGCTATCTCAAAAGCTTTTACTGTTATTCTCTCTATCTCCTCTCTTGTATAAGCTAGAGTATCATAAGCTCTCTCATTGTCTCTATATTTTTCTCCAAAATATAGTCCTCCTGTTAACTCTCTTACAACCATGATATCCAATCCTTCTCCTACTATCTCTGGTTTTAGAGGAGATGCCTCTTTTAGAGCATCAAATAATACTGCTGGTCTTAAATTACAGTATAACCCCATAGCCTTTCTTATCTCTAACAATCCCATTTCAGGTCTTAATTTAGGCTCTATATTATCCCATTTAGGTCCACCAACAGCACCTAAAAGAACAGCATCACTATTTTTGCAAAGTTCAATAGTCTCTTCACTTAGAGGTTTTCCATATTTATCAATAGACTCTCCCCCTAAGTATCCTCTTTCAAAAATAAAAGTATGCCCATATCTCTTTCCTATTTTTTTCAATACTTTTATCGCTTCATCAACTATTTCTGATCCTATTCCATCACCTTTTAAAACTGTTATATTAAAATTTTTCTTTTTCTCATACTCCTTAATTTTCTCATCATATTCTAAAGTTACCCCTATTGGATCTAAACCTTTCATCAACTTTTCCTTCCAACTATCCTCTAAATTGAAAGTATACTCCTTATTTTTAGTAATAATTTTACTATTTTCCAAATCAATCGTTATCTTTTCATCACCAGAAAGTTTAGCTAGTTCCTCTCTTTCCTCCTTAGGTAAAACTATTGGAAGATGTCCATTATTTAACCAGTTCATATAAAAGATTCCAGAATATCCTCCTGCTATTATTACATGGATTCCATAATCTTGTAGTGCCCAAGCAGCATGCTCTCTTGATGAACCACAACCAAAATTTTCCCCAGTTATTAATATTGTTCCCTTTTTATATTGAGGCTTATTTAGATTAAACTCCATATTTTCACTTCTATCCTCTTTATATCTCCACTCATCAAAAAGATACTCTCCAAATCCTGTTTTTTCTGTACTTTTTAAATATTGTTTAGGTATCAATTGGTCTGTATCTATGTTATTATGCATAATTGGTATAATTGTTCCCTCGTATTTTTTAAATGGTTTCATCTTTATTCCTCCCCAACTTCTTCTCTACTATCTACAAAATGCCCATGTATAGCAGCTAATACAGCCATAGCTGGACTAACTAAATGTGTTCTTGCTCCCTTTCCCTGTCTTCCTTCAAAATTTCTATTAGAAGTAGAAGCACAATGTTCTCCACCAGGTATTAAGTCTGGATTCATTCCTAAACAAGTAGAACACCCAGCCTCTCTCCATTGAAATCCTGCCTCTTTATATATCTTATCTATTCCTAATTTTTCAGCTTCTCTCTTTACAATTTGAGACCCTGGAACAACTACTGCAGTAATATTTTTATCTACCTTTCTTCCACGAATATATGAAGCTCCTACTACTAAATCACTCAATCTTCCATTAGTACACGATCCTATAAAAACATGTTTTAAAGGTATTAACTTAGGTGAATCCCCAGGTTTTAAATTCATATAATCATAAGCTTTTTGATCATTTCCATCTTTTATCTCTGGAAATACTCCAGTTATATCTACTCCCATCTCTGGTGATGTTCCCCATGTTACCTGTGGTACTAAATTTGAAACATCTATTTCAATGACCTTATCATAAGCTTCAATAGAATCTGTATAAAGCTCTTTCCACTCTTTAATCTTCTCTTCCCACTCCATACCTCTTGGAGCATACTGTTTCCCCTTTAAATACTGAAAAGTTTTCTCATCTGGAGCTATGATTCCACACTTTCCTCCAGCTTCAATAGCCATATTACAGATAGTAAGCCTCTCTTCCATATCCATATTTTCAATAGTTTCTCCAAAAAATTCAAAAGCATATCCATTTCCTATAGCTACACCATAGGTCTTTATAAAATATAGGATTACATCTTTTGCATAGACACCCTTTGATAGTTTTCCTATTATTTTCACTCCCATATTTTTAGGTTTTTTCTGCCATAGAGTTTGAGTAGCTAAAACATGCTCTACCTCACTTGTCCCTATTCCAAAAGCTATTGCTCCAAAAGCCCCATGAGTTGCTGTATGACTATCACCACAAACAATTGTTTTTCCTGGCTGTGTTAAACCTTGTTTTGGTCCTACTATGTGAACTATTCCATTTCTCGGATCTCTCATATGAGCTAACTCTATATCAAACTCCTTACAATTTCTCTCTAAAGCCTCTAGTTGAGCTCTAGAAACCTCATCTTTTATATACTCCCTCTCCTCTTTTATTGTTGGAGTGTTATGGTCCATAGTAGCAAAGCAAAGTTCTGGTCTTCTCACCTTTCTATTTTCCATTTTTAATCCTGAGAAAGCCTGTGGTGATGTCACCTCATGTAAAAGATGTAAATCTATATATATTAACTGAGCTTCCCCCTCTTCTCCTACAATTACATGTTTTTCCCATACCTTATCAAAAAGTGTCTTCATTTTCTTTCCCCCTTAAACATATTGATAAAATCTATTAATTGCATTTATATAAGCTTTTATACTTGCTTCAACTATATCAGTACTCTGTCCTCTTCCTATTAATCTCTTTTCTCCTTTAGATACTACAACAGAAGCTTGAGCTTGAGCATCTACATCTCCTGTTATGGCATCTAATTTATACTCTTCCATTTTAAATTCCTCTCCAATTATCTTATGAATAGCTTTAAATGAAGCATCAACTGGTCCATCTCCCTGTGCTTCTTCAGATTTTTTATCACTATCTATAAAAATATCTACATTGGCATTAACTTTTCCCTTTTCTCTTCTTATTTCAAAGTTATCCAATCTAAATCTATCTGTGCTCATACTAGCTACATCTCCAGCAACTAAAGATAGTATATCCTCATCTAAAATATATTTTTTCTTATCAGCTAACTTTTTAAATTCTGAGAAAAGTTCTGTTATTTTCTCCTCTCCCAAACCTTTTATTCCTAAATTTTTTAGCTTATCTTCAAAGGCATGCTTTCCTGAAAGTTTTCCTAAAACTAATGAGTCAGTTGAACGTCCTACTGTTTCTGGTTTCATTATCTCATAGGTCTCAGGATTGGATAAAACTCCATGCTGATGTATTCCAGATTCATGAGAAAAAGCATTAGCTCCTACTATAGCTTTGTTTGGTTGTGGAATAACCCCTGCTAATAACCCTACTAATTTACTTGTAGGATAAAGTTGTGATGTTTCTATATTTGTCATACAATCTTTAAATATATCTCTTCTAGTATGAATTATCATAACTACCTCTTCTAAAGATGTATTTCCAGCTCTCTCTCCTAATCCATTGATTGTACACTCTATCTGATTAGCTCCTCCTTGAATAGCTGCTATTGAATTGGATACTGAAAGTCCCAAATCATCATGACAGTGAACTGAGATCTCTGCTTTCTCTATTCCCCTTATATTCTCCTTTAAATACTTTATAAGCTCATACATCTCTTGAGGAGTTCTATATCCCACTGTATCTGGAACATTTAATACAGTAGCTCCTGCTTCTATAGCTGTAGAATAAGCCTCTACTAAAAACTCTTTCTCTGTTCTAGTTGCATCTTCACAAGAGAACTCAATCTCATCTACAAAGGACTTTGCATAAGCTACATTTTCTCTAATACTCTCAATTATCTCCTTTTTAGTCATCTTTAATTTAAACTCTCTATGAATAGGAGAGGTAGCTATAAAGGTATGTATTCTCTTCTTTTCAGTTTCTTTTAAAGCCTCTGCTGCCCTTTCAATATCTTTTTTTACAAGCCTTGCTAAACTTGATATTGTAGATTTTTTTATCTCTCTTGCTATTAAACTTACAGCTTCAAAATCTCCAGGAGAAGCCATTGCAAAACCAGCTTCTATTACATCTACTCCCAATGTTTCCAACTGCTTAGCAATTCTTAATTTCTCCTCTGAATTTAAATTTACACGTGGTGTTTGCTCTCCATCTCTCAATGTTGTGTCAACAATTTTTATCTTTCTCATAATTTCCTCCCAAAGAAAAAAGGTCCAATGGAATATCTCCATTGAACCTCTTAATGTTTTATATAAAAATTTATGTTTTACAAAATTAAACTATACTAGGTACACTAACCCTATACCAATGAGAAAAATTAGAATTTTGTACAACAAAAAAATTATTAGATAAATTAAGAAAATTTAATGGAATTTTTTCTAAATTTTTACTAATAACATTTTTGAGTATGAG
>DXSD01000120.1 GCA_019410665.1 Fusobacterium sp. | reverse complement strand
AATATAAAATAATATTTTTTTAAACCAACTCATTACTACTTACTCTCCTTTTTTGATTCTGGAGCATAGATTGATATCATTATTGGCATAGCTCCCACATATTTTCCTTCTACTAACTCATCTGCAAGTCTTTTCCTACTTATTTTTCTTCTATCTAATGTTGCATAAAATTTTACAAGTCTTGTTTTTCTATCAACAATAATCTTATTTGTTCTTTTATCATCTAGCTCTGTCATATCGATGGTGAAGTTGTCAATAGGAATTATATTTTGCCTATTTGTCATCATTCCTTTTTTTACAAATACAAACTCTAATTCTTTTCCATAATCTTCCTCATCAGCTTGGATTTGCAATACTCCTTCTCCAATTATACTATCTTTTAAATCTGTAACATTTATATCTCTAAATTTCATATGCTCATATATAGAGATTTTTATTTCAGCATGTGCCATTATTGAGACAAGATTTAACAATATTATTACTAAAAATTTCTTCATCTTTTCTCCTCCTAGTCATGTGTCTCTACTTCAAGATAGATAATTTTTTCATGGTAACCCTCTTTAGATATATTAGCTCCCTTTATAACTACCTTATTATCTTTTAAAATTTTTGAATCAATATTTCTATTAGAGTATATAAATGTATCATTAACACCATCATCATCTATATCTATCTCAGTCTGACTATAAGTTATACTATAACTTTTATTTTTATCAGGAGCCTTATTAAACTCTATTTCAAAAGGTACTTCTATCTCTTGATTATCTATTACCATAGCCTGTATCTCTATATCTGAGATTATCTCTAGTGGAATGACAACCTCTGTTGTCATTCCCATTATTACTGTTTTATGCTCTAGTGGTGTCCTACTATTTTCACCAGTATTAGGTATAGCTGGTAGAATAGGTATCATAGGTATGATTGGGTCTTCATTACTATTTTCCTCATTCGCTGTTTCTGAAAAAGTTATACTACTTAATATCATTAAAAGTAAAATAATCAGTTTTTTCATTTTACTCACCTTTCTTCTCTAAAATAAAATTATACTCATTTTCTCCTCTATTTTCATCAGTATATGTCAACTCTAATTTTTTCATTTGTTTATCTATGTTATACTCATCTCCGTTATAATATAGTCCAAAATTATATTCTCCTGGTAACATATCTTGAATAAAGAAAACTCCATCTGAGTCTGGATATATAATCTTACTAAAACTTCTGTCTTCATTTGTTATAACTACTGACAAATGATCCATTATTCTTTTTTGGTCATAAGCTGAATATCCTAACATGTCTACAGTTCCCATAAAAGTTATCATAGGTTTTATAGGGATTAAAGCTTCTGTTTCTGCTGCTCCTATTCCTCTAACTTTTATTATATTTGCATTAGAATTAAAGCTTGGTCTTCTACTTGAAGTTTTTAATTCATAATCTATAAAGCTTGGAACACCATAAATATATGCTACTCCACTCTCATTTGTTGTTACTGTTTCTGTTCCAAATGTTACATCTACATTAGAAACGCTTTCCTCTCCATCATCTAACTTATTATTATTATTTCCATCAAGAAAAGCAATAATTTTTATATTTGTATTTTCTAATGAGTTCATATTTACTGCTGGATTTTTCAAGTTAATAACTCTATCTATTCCTATATAAGTATTTTTTCTACCATTTTTCTCTAAATAAGTTCCTACTTCAAACCAGTTATCTAATTTTAAAGTAAAATCTAGAGTATACACAACTTGCTCATCAGGAGTATATTTTACCTTAAATGAATAATCAAGAATATCATCCCAACTTTTATTAGTCAATGTAAGTTGTGCTTCATAGTCATTATTTTCATCCCAATCATTTTCAAGTTTTGCTATAAAATACTTAAAACCTGTATAGTATAAATCTAATCCTTTTACAATCTCATTATCCTTATTTTCTTCAAATTCAAAACTTATAAGTAATTGATTCCAAGACTTACTTATATCAAAACCATATCTATAATCATCTTCATCTGGGCTATCCCAATACTTAGATTTTTCATAACTATATGTAAGTGATAACCAATCTGTCAAATCATAATCTAAATCTAAATATTGCTCTCTACTAGTATCATAATATTTTCCATTTTCATATTGCTCATATGTGATATCTAAGTCTTTTATTGAGGTATCTAATAAAAATCTATGCTGATTATTATATTTTCTATCTGTATGTTTACCTTCTTCTGTTGTATACCAACTTCTTGCCATATTTAATCCCTTACTTAACTCGTAAGTTAAAGTATATGGATTTCCAGCTACCATATTTCCATAGATAGCTTGTAAATTAACTGTTCTTAAAGAGATATAGTTATCCTCTACCAATGTTGGTATCTGATCAAATCCAAATCCAAATGTCAAATGATCAGTATATCCATAGTAAACATCAATTTGTGAGTTTACTCTATTTGAGTCATGCTCATCTCTCATATAGATATCAAATCCAAATTCACCTTTATTTTGTAAGTTGTAGTCCTTATTAATTTTTATTCTTCTCTCATATATAGTTCCATCTGGAGCATATATTCTAAGTAAAAATTCTCTATTCTCTTTAATCAGGCTATTAGTAAAAATTACTTTTCCGCCCTCTTCATTTTCAATTTCAATAGGTATACCATTGTATAATAATTCTACTCTACTTCCCAATGGTACATTTTCCTCTATGGTATAATCTCTACCATTATCAAAATATCCTCTGTCTTTTCTAAAAGTGAGCCCTTTCTCTCTATACTCTCCATAAGCTCCTATCTCTAATTCATACTCCCCTCTTAGCAAATCTGAATAAGTAATAGTTATATCTCCTAACTCATGTTCCTTTAAATCATAATCTGTATTTAAAATACCATATAATAAAGATCCACTATATTCTAAATATCCACTCCAGTCACTATCACTTTTACTCCCAGTATCATTGTTATAGTTTTGTTGTAAATTTACCCTTAAGTTACCAGCATCTATAAGCTCTCTCTTTCCTTTATAAGTAAGCACTGGCTTATTAGCATCTTCATCTAGCTCTCTTTGTCTAGCGTCTAAACTAAGAGCTATTGCATCAGGAGTAGAGAAATTAGTATTCATATTTACTTCAAGTTTAGCATCATCCCATCTTATACTACTTAAGAAATGCTCTTTAAATATATTTGCAGAAAGATAATACTCCCCATTTTCTAGAAGATACTCTTCGGAATCTAAAGAATTGAAGTTGATAACATCTTTTTCTAAATTTCCTCCCAATTCAGCCTCTATCCTAGCTCCTTCTATTGTATAGTTCTTCAAATTGATAGCCTTAAAAAACTCTATAACAGAAAGATAGTATTGTCCATTCTCAAATATTACTGGATAAGAATAACTATATATCTTCCCTTTTATCTTTAAAGTATATATTCTTTCTCTTTCCTCTTCCTCATCTTCAAAAAATACTACATCTCCAGAATAACGAAATGTTGGTTGTTCTGCATATACATTAATTATTGCTGCCAGAAAGATAAATATATTTATAAATTTTCTCATACTCTCTCTCCCTAAAAATTACTTTATTTGTAAAAAGGGCTAAATGGTTTAGCCCTTTTCTTTGATTATTGATTTTAATTAATTATACCCCTGCATTTACAGTTACAGTTAATAGTGCAAATCCTTCATAATCTCCTGAAGCTGGTGCAGTATTTCCTAAGTCATTTCCTTTTATATATCCACCAATTTGTCCTACATAAACAGTATCTCCTGAATTAAGTGTTTCTGTAGCTTTTAAATTTCCTGAGTACTCACTTAAGAAAATATTACTTGTTATCATATCATTTCCATCATTTCCTATATCTCCTGCAGTAACTTGTCTTCTCATTAATACTTTTGTTGAAACATTAGTTCCATCTGCAGGTTTATTACCAGATACTCCTATTTCATCAGTATCTTCTAAAGTCATTGTTATTGCTGCATTATTGTATTTACTACTCTCTCCTATATTTGCACCAACATAAGTTATCTTATACCCTTCAGATACTTCTCTTACTGTACTATCTCCCATTTGATAAGCAACACCTGAAATTTTTCCAAAATCTAGTACAATTTCATCTCCATCTAAATCTGTAATCATGAAATTGTCACTCACTATCTCAGCAATTACCTTTACATCTGCAGTAGCTTCCTCTGGTGCTCCATAAGCCATAGTTGTTCCTAGTGCTAATATTGCTCCTAACATTAATAGTTTTTTCATAGTTCATCCCTCCAAATTTTTAATATAGTTTTTGTTTTTTCGTTTTACTACTCATTAAACTATTTAATTTATTTATAAACTTTTGTTTATAACACCTCTATTTAACTGCTACTTTTTTTATAATCTCATCTGTTTCAGTATCAGTTATCACTATTTCTTTTGCCTCCTCATCAAGTGGCATTTTTTGTATCAAATGATTATACACTAATGTTTGTCCTCTTAAAACTCTTGACTCCCCTACTTGATAGAAGTAATTTTTCTTACTTTTTACCTCTACCTTCATTCTAACAAGTCTGTTAGTAGTATTTTTTATCTCCATTTGTAATTTCTGGTTCTCTCCATCTTTTACAATTAATGGAGTTGTTGTTTCAATTGTTGGAACTCTATCTCCTACATAACCATATAATCCCATATTGACATTGATCATTACTGACATTCCTGCTGCAACATTTTGCTCTCCAGCATCTCCTTCTAATTTAGGTGCACTTACTTGTCTAATATTTAGAAAAGCTCCATAATCTCCATCTTCACTCTTCTTAGGAGCTTGTACATATAATTTAAATGTCTCATTACTACTTGGATATACTGTCACAACTTTAGGATATATCTCTACCCATTTTGACATATCTTTGACACTTTCACTCTCCATTGGAATAACTGAAAGTTTATACCTCATTGGAACTGTTGTATTATTATAAAAAGTAA
>DXSD01000012.1 GCA_019410665.1 Fusobacterium sp. | reverse complement strand
GAAGTAAAAGTTTTCTCCTTTTCTATTTAATAAACTAAATTTTTATTTTTATAAAATTGACATGAAAATATTTTTAATTACTCCACCTACATCTATTCCCAACATAGATTCCATAATCATTTTAATTAAAACTATCGTAGTTACTATTAAAAACATTGGTTTTATAAACTTAGTTCCCTTAGTTACTGCTGTTTTAGCTCCTAAAGTAGCCCCAAATATCATAATTATTCCAATTGGAATAGAATAGAAGAAATTCACTTTTCCTAGATAAATAAATAGGAACATACTTGCTAAGTTACTTGTTAAATTTATAATTTTAGCATTTCCACTAGCATTAGTGAAATCTAGTTTAAAAATTCTTATAAGAGCAAAAATGATAAAAGATCCTGTTCCTGGTCCAAAAAAACCATCATAAAATCCCATTACCAATGCCATTATTCTTCCTTTATAAATATTATCAGATGTTAACCCTGAAAAATTATTTTCCTCTCCCATTTTTTTGTTCATTAAAGTATAGATTAAAACTGCTAATAATAATACAATTGCAATAGGATAAAGATATTTTGAATCTATCAATACAACAGTTTTAACACCTATTAATGCTCCTACAAATGAAAAAGGTAATACTTTTTTTACTAACTCCCAGTTTACTTTACCAGAAGTTGCAAATTTCCAGCTACTTGCTACTGTTCCTATACTTGAAGAAACTTTATTAGTTCCTAATGCTACGTGTGCAGGTAATCCAGAAGCTAAATATGCTGGAACTGTTATTAAACCTCCACCTCCTGCTACAGCATCTATAAATGCTGCTATAAAACAAGCAATTCCCAAAAATACAAAAGTTCCTAAATCTATACTAGAAAAAATCTCTTCTAACATTTCTCTCCTCCACAAAATTCCTAACCACTTTTTTAAGTAAATAATCTATAATCATTATTTTTTATAACTAGGAATAATCTCTTCTATTTCATCTTCATTTAATTTTCCACTTAAAGGTTTATAATCAAAAAAATACTTCTTATTCTTAGGAATAGTACAGAATATACTTTCTCCAGGATTTACAATATCCCCCTCTTTTATATATACAGCACCAGATATATAATCCAATATTCTTTGAGATTCTTTAGCATCTAAATCCATAAGATTTATATGAACTATTTTATCATTTTTTATATATTCTACACATCTCATACACTCATCATACTTTTTAGGTTTTACAAATACTATTTCAAAATCTTTTTCCATAACTTTTTCTCCTTATATTTTTATTTTAATTTTACCACGGCAGGAAGAGAAAAATCTACCCCTTTATAGGATAAGTTAGCTGCTGTATCTCCTATATAGGAATCCACAATAGCTGTTCCCACTAAAGTCTCTTCATATCCTAAAATTTCTCCTCTATATTCTATAGCTTTTCCCTGCTTATAGACATTTACCTCAGTTCCTATTTTTAAATTATTTTCAATTCCAGAGTTAATAATCAGATTTCCTCTAGATTTTTTTACCACAACTGCACTCCAAGGATATGAATCAATTTTTTCTATAATTTTTTCTATTCCCTGTATTATAGCAGCTCTAAAAGCTTCTTCTTCTAAATTTGGAAGAGAACCATAGGTTCCTGCTCCTAAGACAGTTCCAAATCTTACACTTGAACTTCCCTCTCCAGTTTCAGACCATACTTTTCCATTAGTTACATCAATAACTTTTAATTCTACTACTGCTTCTCCAGTTTGATATTTACTTTTTGAAAATAGAGTCTTACTTCCTGTAGTTCTAACACCGTATTTAGAGACGCTAGCTATAACTATAAAATCACTATCTAAAAATCTTTGTTTAGCTATTAAGGATTTCTCTCCCAAAGAGTTTGAAAAAGCTAACTCTTCCATAACTGAATCTAAATCTTCTCTTTCTAATACATTAAATCTATTTGTTTTAGAAAACTCTGATATTAAGATATCCTTTGTTATGCTATCTGTTCTTTGAGTTCCTAATCTAGAATAATTTTTTACTTTTCCTATTATCAACCGTCTTTTTGGAGAGAGGTTTGCCTTCTCTAAATCATACTCTCTTATATTTGAGTAATTATCCTCTTTAGAAATTGTACTTTTCACCTCTGAATTTCCACATCCAAAAATAAAAAATATAGAGCAAATCATAAGTATTAATTTTTTTATCATAATAATCACCTACAATTTTTCCAACACAATTTTTATTATCTCATTTGGTGTTAAAGTGCTTGTAAATCCAGCAGCTTTTTGATGACCACCACCACCAAAGATATTTGCTATTTTATTTACATCAACATCATGCTTGCTTCTCATACTTCCTTTTAATACTCCAGGATTATCTTCTCTTAAAAATAATGATACCTCTGCTTCTTTAAAAGATAATAACCCCTCTACTATCCCTTCAGTATCCTCTTTCTTTCCAGAATATCTTTTTAAATCTTCTAAACTTATCAGAGAATAAACTAATTTTTTCTCAGCTATATACTCAGATTCGTAAAGAGCTTTTCCTAATAGTTTTAGTGCTGCAAAGGATTTAGTATTGAAAAACTCTCTCACAATTTTAGATGAATCTGCTCCTAACATTTTAAGTTCACTAGCCATCTCAAGAGTGTGTGGAGTTATATTATCATGAGAAAAATTCCCTGTATCATTTACTAAACCTAGATATAAAGCTTCTGCTATCTCTTTATCTAATTTTATTCCACAAAACTTTAAAAACTTATATACCAACTCACTTGTTGAAGATATCTCTTCCACATAGTTTAAATCTCCATATTTAGTGTTACTTATATGATGATCTAAATTTATAACAAAATTATCCTCAAATAAGTTCTTTGTTTTTCCTAATCTATCTGCTGTAGCTCCATCTACACAAATAATAAGTTTTGAAGTATAACTTTTACTCTCATCATAAACTTCTACTTTTTCTATGTTTTTTAAAAATCTTACATTTTCAGGATAATTATCTTGTAAAATAAATCTTACACTTTTCCCTATTTTTTCTAAAGCTAAAGTAAGGGCTAATCCTGATCCTATTGCATCTCCATCAGGATTTACATGAGAAGTTACTATTATTTTCCCTTCTTCATTATATATTCTATCTCTTATCTCTTGAAAACTGCTCACTTTTCCTCCTTTTCTATATCTAATCCTAGGACTTTTCTCTCCTCTTCAGTCATTCTTTTTACTCCTTCCATATATAACTTCTGAGGATCATGTCCTAATTTTGAAGCCATAAGATTCATAACCGCGATCTCTACCATAGCTGCAGCATTTCTTCCTGAGGATATATAAAGTACCATTTTAGGTATCTTATTTCCTAAAACTTCTGACATACTATTTTGATAATCTACAGCTGTTAAATAGTCATTAGAAGATTCCTGTTCTTTCAACTCAATAACAATATCCAATTTCTTATTTATTCTTACTGCTCCAAGTCCATAAAGAGTTTTTATATCTATTATTCCCAACCCTCTTATTTCCATAAAATATGGAAGATTAGCAGCAGTTCCCATTATATCTCCACTTGTATCCTTCATAAACTTAACAAGATCATCTGCAACAAGTCTGTGTCCTCTATGAATTAATTCCAAAGCTGTTTCACTTTTTCCTACTCCACTTTTTCCTGTAAGAAGTACTCCAAATCCATACAACTCTAAAAATACTCCATGGAGAGATATATTAGGAGTAAAATAAGTTTCTAGATAACTATTAAAATTTGCTATTGCTTGAGAAGCCTTTTTAAATGAACATCTACAAAGTATCATCTTTCTATTCTTTACCATAGTATAGAAATACTCTGGTACTTCAACATCTGCTGTAAGAACTAAAACAGGTAGATCAAATTCTAAATATTTTTCTAAATTTTTTATCCTTTCATCTTCTGAAAGAGTATCTAAATATTTAAATTCTGCCTTTGAAAATATTTGTACTCCTATATATGCTGCATCTTTATAATTTTCTATAAAACCAGCAAGAGCCAAAGCAGGTCTATGAATGCTTGTTGTTTCTATCGTTTTCTCTTCCAAATACTCTTCCCCTAAAAGAACCTTTAAATTAAATTGTTTTTTTAATTGCATAACTGAAAGAACTTTTCCATTATTCATACTCTTTTCTCCCTGTTTTTTCTTATTAGCTGTGATTAGTTTTTGTGATTCCTTCATAAAAAACTCTGCAGAGTTAACCCCCATCATTTTTAATCTATAATTTAAGGCTGCCGTTTCTATAATGATTGCTAAATTTCTTCCTTTTCTTACAGGAATAGTCCATTTAGGTATTTTACCACCTAAAAGTTCCTCATATACCTCATCTAATCCCAATCTATCATAGAATTTTTTCTCTTGCCACTCTTCTAAAACTATTAACATATCTATTCTTTTCATTTTACGAGTTGCTTTTATTCCAAAAAGAGTAGTCACATCTATCTTACTTCCATCTTTGGGATTATCAAGAAAAAAGTGACTTTCTGGAGTACTCTTGTCTATTCTATTATATCCCTCTAAATCATTTTCAGCCATTCTTTTCATCATGAGATGATTATCTGTTATTAATCTATGTCCTCTTTCTAAAAGTTCAATAGTAACTCCTAATTTAGCATCTTCATAACCAGTTAATAAAACTCCTATTCCCATAACATCTAGAAAAATATATCCATTTAGCATCTCTTCAGCAGCAAGTTCTTTAGAAAGAAAAAACTTAGCTTCTCTTATTGTTGCAGAAGTTCTTCTATGACTTTTTAGAAAAGTTTTATTAAACTTCTTTGCACTCTCTATCATCTCAGGAAATATTATACTTTCATTAGTTGCAATAAGAGCGGGAAACTGATGTGAAAAATAATTATCAAAAATCCCACTTCTTTCTTGTGAAGTAAGTGTTTCTAGAAATCTAGCTTCCTTCCTTCCATATATGTGTATATATTTATTCAACTCTTCATCTACTTCATAAAAACCAATCAATTCATATCCTATCTGATATATACTTGGAATCTCAATTTGAAAATTCATATCTCCTTCATTTATTATCTCTAGATCAAGATGAGATATCAAATCTATAATTGGAACTCTTTTTTTCTTCATAAAAACTATTCCTCCATTTTCTCTATGGATTTTTCAGTTAAATCTTTAAACTCTTTCAAATACTCTTTATCTAAATAAAACCCTTTTTTTCTTAATAGGAAAACTTCTTCTATCTCTGTTGTATTTTTATCTTTTATATAATCTCGCATTTGCTTTTCTGTTTTATACTTTTGATAAAGCTTTCCTTCAAAAAAGAAAAAGACCCCTAATATTATAAGATATATCAATATTTTTATAAAGTTATTATTCTTTTTCATCTATCTCCTCTTTAAACTTACTTAAGGTATAGAAAGAACCACAGATAACTACTATCTTTTTCTTTAATGATTTAGCCAAGTTATAAGCTTTCTTAATATCATTTTCTACTAATGCTCCTCTTTTATCCTCTAATTGAGAATAAATATCCTCTCCAGCACTTCCTCTAGGATTCTCTTTCAAAGAGGTAAATATTATATTTTCACTAATCTTTCTTATTAATGGTAACATATGTTTTACATCTTTATCTTTCAATATTGAAGTTATTACCACAACTTCTTCTGGAGAATATCCTTTAGCTATTGTTTTAGAAAGTTCAGTCATACCATCTACATTGTGTGCTCCATCTAAAATTACCAATGGCTCTTGAGAATAACGTTCAAATCTACACTGCCACACTACTTTTTTAACAGCTCTTTCTATAATCTCTTCTGAAACTCCTAACTTCTTTGCTACTTCATAAGCTGTTAAAAAGTTTTTAAATTGATAGTCACCAAAAAGTGAAAACTCATACTTTCTATTTTCTAGCTCTATCTCAGTTATAAATTTTTCAAAATTTAAAACAAATTTAGCATCTTTATATTTTTCAAGAACATTTATTATTTGAGATTTCTCTTCAAGTATAGCTTTTAAAAATTCTGGATTGTTATCTGCTACTATAACATTATCAGTATTTTTTATTATTCCAGCTTTCTCTTTAGCTATCTTATATATATTATCACCTAGATACTCAGTATGGTCTAAACTAACATTTGTAATTACACATATTTCTGCATCACATACATTAGTTGCATCAAATTTTCCTCCCATACCAGTTTCTAATACTACATAATCTACCCCCAAATCAGAAAAATATTTAAACATCATAGCTGTAGTCACTTCAAAAAAAGTAGGTTTTATCCCAGTTCTCTGAATAATATCCTTTAATATGGTATAATATTTCACAATATCTTCATCAGAAATATCTACACCATTTGCTCTTATTCTCTCATTAAATTTTAAAATATGAGGAGAAGTATATTTTCCGACCTTAAAGCCAGCTTCTAATAGTATAGTTTCAACAGTTGTAGAAGTAGATCCCTTGCCATTAGTTCCAGCTATATGAATAACTTTATAATCTCTTTCTGGATTGCCTAACTCTTTACAAAGAGCTTTTATATTTTCTAATCCAAGTTTTATTCCATGCATAGAGTAAGCATATAGCTCATCTAATAAGCTCTCTATATTCATAGTTTCTCCTCTCTATATTCTCTCTAAAATTCCCTCTATAATTGTTTTAGAATTTTTAGCAGCTAATTTTACAAATTCTGGATAATCTACCTTTGCATCATCATCTGCCTTGTCTGAAATCGCTCTTATAACTAAAAATGGTAGATTAAAAACATAGCATACATGTGCTACTGCCGCTCCCTCCATCTCTGTACAATATCCGTCAAAAGTTTCTCTAAGCCAAGTTATTTTCTCAGGAGAAGCAACAAATTGATCTCCACTTACAATTCTTCCTTCCCAAACCTTTTCTTTTCCAAAAGCTTCTATAGCCACAGAATAAGCTATCTCTCTTAATTTTTCATCAGCTTTAAATTTATATTCAGCCATTCTTGGAATTTGTCCTAATTCATAACCAAAAGCTGTAGCATCAAAGTCATGTTCAACTAAGTCTGTTCCAACTACAATATCTCCTATATTAATATTAGGATTTACTCCTCCTGCCACTCCTGTAAACAAAAGTTTATCTACTTTAAAGTGTGTTTTCATAAGGGTTGCACAGATAGCAGCATTTACTTTTCCTATTCCCCCTTCAACTAAAACTACATTTTTTCCCTTTAATTTTCCTTTAAAGAAAAGTAAATTCCCAACTTTCTCCTCTTCTATTCCCACCATTATAGATTGTAACTCTATAATCTCTTCATTCATTGCTCCTATTATTCCTATTACCATAAATTAATTCACCTCAATTTTTATTTTTCTCTTCTAAAAATTATATCATATTGTTAGCTAGTAAGCAATTTAATAACACTTTTTATTTTTTATTTTTTGTGTTATAATCATATATGTAAATTTATTTATAGGAGAAGATATATGAAAAATTTCACATACAAATTTCAATTTTTAATAGTTATGCTTTTTTATAAAATTTTACTTGCTCTCCCTGAAAAAACTAGATTCAAATTTGGAGACTTTTTAGGAGTAATTGGTTATAAAATATTGAAAAAGAGAAGACTTATAGCTTTAACAAATTTAAAGATGGCCTTTCCTGAAAAAGATCCCCACGAGATTGAAACTATAGCTAAAGAATCTTTTAAAGTTATGATAAAAGCTTTTCTATGTACCTTATGGTTCAAAGATTATCTTCATGAAGAAGGTAAAGTTATTGTTAAAAATCGTGAAATCCTTGATGAAGCTTACAATCAAAATAAGGGAGTAATTGCAGCTCTTATGCATATGGGAAATATGGAGGCAACTATTAAAGCTGCTCAAGGTTATGAAGTAGTAACTGTAGCTAAAAAACAGAGAAATCCATATTTAAACAATTTCATAACTAAAAGTAGAAAGGAAGACCTAAATCTTACTGTTTTTTCAAAAAGCAAATCTACAAGTAAAGATCTGATAAATCGTCTTAATAACAAAGAGATTTTTGCTCTTTTTAGTGATCATAGAGATAAAGGAGCCATTGTAGACTTTTTTGGAATGGAAGCAAAAGCTCCAACTGGGGCTATATCCCTTGCTTTAAAATTTGATATTCCTCTTGTATGGGGGTATAACTATTTCAATCCTGACAATAGTTGCACAGCTGTAATAGAAAAATTTGAACTAATAAAAACAGGTAATTTTAAAGAGGATGTTTTAAACAACACTCAAAGGCTTATTAAAGCTATGGAAGAGGTAATTAGAAAGTATCCTGAACAATGGATGTGGTTCCATGATAGATGGAATCTATATAGCAAATTCCATAAGAAAAAAAGATAGAAATATATTGACAACCTTCTTTGTTTATGATATATATTAATTGTTAGCCAGCAATTAATAAGAGTGCTAAGGAGGTTGTTTTTTTATGAGAAAAGAAGCTAAAATGTTTCAAGCAGAAACTAAAGAGTTGTTAAATTTGATGATACACTCTATCTACACTAATAAAGAGATCTTTTTAAGAGAGCTAATATCAAATGCTAGTGATGCCATTGATAAAATAAAATTTGAGGCACTTACTAACAGTGATATTTTAGGAGAAGAAAGAGATTTTAAAATAACTTTATCTGTGGATAAGGACAAAAAAGAGATCTCTATTACAGACAATGGTATTGGAATGACTTATGATGAAGTAGCAGAAAATATTGGTACTATTGCAAAATCTGGTTCTAAGGCTTTTAAGGAAAAATTAGAAAATATCTCTAAAGATGATATAGATATTATTGGACAATTTGGAGTTGGATTCTATTCTGGATTTATGGTAGCTGATAAGATGACTCTTATTACTAAATCTCCTAAATCTGAAATAGGAGTAAAATGGACATCAGTTGGAGATGGATCTTATGAGATAGAAGAGATTGAAAAAGCTGAAAGAGGAACTACTATAACTTTAACAATAAAAGAGGGAGAAGATTTCTCTTCATTTTTAGAAGATTGGAAGATTAGAGATTTAGTAAAAAAATACTCTGACTATGTAAGATACCCAATTAATTTTAATGAAGAGGTTATCAACTCTACTAAACCAATTTGGAAAACAGATAAATCTCAAATTACTGAGGAAAATTATAATGAATTCTATAAATCTAATTTCCATGATTGGGAAGATCCTATGTTCCACTTTCATTTAAAAGTTCAAGGAAGTATAGAATATACTGCATTACTTTATATTCCTAAAAAAGCTCCTATGGATTTTTATTCTAAAGATTACAAAAAAGGACTTCAACTTTATACAAAAAATGTATTTATAATGGATAAATGTGATGAGTTAATCCCTGAATACTTTAGCTTTGTTAAAGGACTTGTAGATTGTGATGATCTATCTCTTAATATCTCAAGAGAGATTTTACAACAAAATAGTGAACTTACTGCTATTTCTAAAAACCTTGAAAAGAAAATTATCTCTGAACTTGAATATATATTAAAAAATGATAGAGAAAAATATGTAGAGTTTTGGGAAGCTTTTGGTAGAAATATAAAGTTTGGTATTCATGATATGTTTGGAATGAATAAGGATAAACTTCAAAATCTACTAATTTTTAGAAGTTCTCTAGATGATAAATATATTACTTTAAAAGAGTATGTTGAGCATATGGGAGAAGAGAAAAAAGAGATTCTTTATGTAGTTGGAGAAGACTTAGCTACTGTTAAATCACTTCCTAAAATGGAAGCTCTAAAAGAAAAAGGACTTGAAGTTTTAATCTTAACTGATAAGATTGATGAATTTGCTATTAAAACTATGAATGAGTTTGAAGGAAAAACTTTTAAATCTATTAGTGACTCTGATTTCAAAATTGAAGAGAATAAAGAAAAAGAAGAGGAGATTAAAAAGCTATCTGAGGATAATAAATCTATGCTAGATAAAATTAAAGAAAGCTTATCTGGAAAAATTGTAGATGTTGAACTAAGCAATAACTTAGGTAGTGGAGCATCTGCACTACTTGCTAAAGGAGAGATCTCTTTAGAGATGGAAAAAGTTCTTTCGCAAATACCTGGAAATGAAAATGTTAAGGCTGAGAAAGTTTTAGCACTAAATCCTGATCACCCACTATTTGCAAAACTTCAAGAGTGTAAAGATACTCCTAAATTTAATGATTTACTAGATATACTTTATACTGAAGCTTTAATGTTAGAAGGATTCCAAATAGAAAATCCTGTAGAATTTATCAAAAAATTAAATAGTTTAATCAAATAGAAAAAACGGGAGATTTAGATAAATATCTAAATACTCCCATTTTTATTAAAAACTATTTTTTAATTCTTTCTACATACTCGTTAGTTCTAGTATCTATTTTGATCCATTCTCCTTGCTCTACGAATAAAGGAACTTGAATCTCATATCCAGTATTGATCTTAGCTGGTTTTAATACTTTACCAGTAGTATCTCCTCTTAATCCTGGCTCAGTGTAAACTATCTCTCTCTCTACGAAAGTAGGTAATTCAACTGCAACTGGAGTAGACTCATAGTAAACTACTTCTAATTCCATCTCTTCTTCTAAGTAGTATAGAGCATCTCCTAAATCTTCCTCTTTAAGTTCGATTTGATCCCAAGTTTCTGGGTTAGAGAAAACATAGAATGCTCCATCATGATAAGAGTAAACCGCTTTTACTTTATCAAGTCTGATATCGTCCATTTTGTCATCTGCTTTATAAACAGCGTCAGAAATGTTTCCTGATATTAAGTTTTTCATTTTGAATTTTACAACAGCGGCGTTTCTTCCTGATTTGTTGTACTCAGCTTTTAAAATTACAAATGGATCGTTTCCAATCTTGATTGTGCTTCCTGCTCTTAATTCTTGAGCTATTTTCATTTGTAAACCTCCTCAATATTTTTCTATAAAATCTTTTAATTTATTTATAAGATTACATTTTTGTATAAGAAAATCTCTAAAGATAGAGTTACATCTCTCTATCTCAGCAAGGTTCTCAAAAAAGTAAAGATAACTCTCCTTTCCAAGTTCCAAACTGTTTTCCTTCCTAAAATTATAATCTTTAAAAAACTTCTCTATCTCCATCAAAAATTCTTCATTAGAAAAATTTTTAACTACCCTTCTATATTTATCTAAGAATCCCACAATCTTGTCCATGTGAGCATAATCCTCTTGACAATATATATGCCACATATATGGTTTTCCTGTAAGAACAGCTCTTATAAAAGAATCTTCCCCTCTTACAAAATTAAAATCTACAATATTAATTAGCTCTTCATACTCCTCTTGATTGAGAAAATCCATAAACTTTATTTCTATTTTACCATATTTTAATGAATTTCTAAAGTACCCTTGTGAATTTTTTTTAAAAATTTCTCTTAAACTCTCTTGAGTCTTCTCTCCTAAAGCTAGAATAACAACCTCTCTATCTAATTTCTTTAGTTCTTCAAACAAAGTTGTAAAGTTTTTTTCATAGGAAAATAGAGTTCCAATAAGCTTTTTTTCTCTATTTTCAATATCTTGCAGATACTTTTCCCTATAAAATTCTCTATTTTTTAGAACTTTTTCAATTCTTTCTAAGTAATTAGAATCAGCTATAATTCCACCAGATTTTTCAGTAAATCCTGGCATAAAGAAGACTTTTTTTAATTTTCCTCTACCTAAAGGAGAACTTTGAAGATGAAAATCCTCTATCCAGTCCTCAGCAGACAGATATTCTAAATTTATCAATAATTCAGAGTTATCATAAGCAATTTCCATATACTCTTCAGGTATTTTACATCCAAAAGCTTCAATTATAACTTGAGAAGTAGATAGCTCTTCTGCCTTTTCCCTCACATAAGCAAAAGTGATATATTCTATCTCATCTATTGTTTGATAGGGTAGTTCTTTTACTTGAGAATTTATTTTCTTAAACTCATCTAATCTATTTAAAAAAACTCTCACTTTACTATCAGGAAAAATTTTCTGTAATTCTCTAGCAGTTCTATAAACAACTCCAATATCCCCATAATTATCTATAATTTCACAAAATATATCAAGAGTTTTTAATTCCATTTCTTGCCTCATACTCCTTCCTTGCTACATTTACCCAATTTGGTCTAGCTATCATAGCTCTTCCAACTGCTACAAGGTCAAGTAAACCATTCTCTACAAGCCAACTAGCTTGTTTCTCTTTTTTTATATTTCTAACTCCTATTACAGGAATATTTATGTGTTTTTTTATCTCTATTCCCATATAGATGACCCAATCTAAAGGAAAATCTTTAGGAACATCAACTTTTTCCTTTCTTAGATACTTAGGATCAGGAACTCCTGAAGAAACATGAAGTAAGTCAACTCCTAAACTTTCTAAATACTTAGCAATCTCTATCCCATCAGAAAGTTCTGGTTCATTTCCTCCCATTCTATATCCCAATATGAAATTATCATTAAATAATTCCCTTGTCTCCTCTATTAATCTTTTAGAAAAATACATTCTTTTTTCAAAAGTTCCACCATACTCATCATCTCTAGTATTCCAAAGTCTTGAATTAAGTTGTGAAATTAAATAAGTGTGGGCTCCATGTATCTCTATTCCATCAAAACCAGCAAGTTTTGCTCTATGAAAAGCTAACTTAAATTTTTCTAAAATTTCATCAAGAACAGATTTTTCAACATCTTTTATTCTCTCTTTAAAACCAGCATGATGTATCTGTATAAGAGCTGGAACTCTATATTCACGACATTTGTCTGCTATTTTTTTAAGTCCAGGGATAAAAGAGTCATTCCATATTCCAAGTTGATTTTCTCTCAGTTTTCCATCTTCACTTACAGCTGTTGCTTCTACAATAACCATTCCAACTCCACCACGAAGAACATCTTCATACCATTGCACTAATTCATCAGTAACATATCCATCTAAACCTACAATGGAAAATCTTACAAGGGGAGGAAGAACTATTCTATTTCTCAACTCTATATTTTTTATCTTCAAACTATCGAATATAGATGTCATTTTCATCTCCTTTTTCCTTAAACATTCAGGTTATATTATATGATAAAAATTAAAAAAACTCAATATATTTTTTCTTTAATATTGTAAAAGTTCAAAATAAATGATATAATGATGTGGAATTTTTTGAGAGTGAATAAGGAGGAATTTTTTAATGATTGCAACTAGTAATCTTGGTATGAGATTCTCTGGTAGAAAACTTTTTGAAGATGTTAACATCAAGTTTACTCCAGGAAACTGTTATGGACTTATAGGTGCTAATGGTGCTGGTAAGTCTACATTTGTTAAAATCCTTTCAGGAGTATTAGAACCTACTGAAGGAGAGGTAATTTTTGATAAAAATAAAAGAATGGCAGTATTAAACCAAAACCACTTTGCCCACGAAGAGGATAAGGTTTTAGATGTTGTTTTAATGGGACATAAAAAACTTTGGGATATTATTGTTGAGAAAAATGCTATCTATGCCAAAGAAGAGTTTACTGATGAAGATGGAATAAGAGCTGGAGAGTTAGAAGGAGAGTTTGCTGAACTTAATGGTTGGGAAGCTGAAACTGAAGCTGAAACTCTACTTATGGGATTAGGAATAGGTGCTGACTTACATCACAAGTATATGAAAGAGTTAGGAGAGCCAGAAAAAGTTAAAGTTCTACTTGCTCAAGCTTTATTTGGACATCCTGATGTATTACTATTAGACGAGCCTACTAACGGACTTGATATTAGAGCTATTACTTGGCTTGAAAATTTCTTAATGGATTTAGATAACACTACTGTAATTGTAGTATCTCACGATAGACACTTCTTAAATAAAGTTTGTACTCACATAACTGATATAGACTATGGAAAAATTAAGATGTATGTTGGAAACTATGACTTCTGGTATGAGTCTAACCAACTTATGACAAAATTAATTTCTGCTAAGAATAAAAAACTTGAGCAAAAAAGACAAGAGTTACAAGAGTTTATTGCTAGATTCAGTGCCAATGCATCTAAGTCTAAACAAGCAACTTCAAGAAAGAAACTTCTTGATAAATTACAACTTGAAGATATGCAAATCTCTAATAGAAAATATCCATTTGTTGAGTTTAAGCAAGAGAGAGAAGCTGGAAACAACATGCTTAAAGTTGAAAACCTAACTAAAACAGTAGATGGAGTAAAGGTATTAGATAATGTTTCATTTACTATCTATACTGGGGATAAAGTTGTATTCTTAGCTAAGAATGATATTGTTAAAACTACTTTATTAAATATATTAAGTGGAGAGATGGAGCCAGATTCTGGAAGCTACACTTGGGGAGTTACTACTAGTCAAGCATATATGCCAAAGGATAATACTAAATTCTTTGAAAATAAAGATTTAAATCTAATCGATTGGCTAAGACCATATTCTCCTGACCAACATGAAGCTTTTGTAAGAGGATTCTTAGGTAGAATGTTATTTACTGGAGAGGAAACATTAAAGAGCTGTTCAGTTCTATCTGGAGGGGAAAAAGTAAGATGTATGATAGCTAGAATGATGCTTACTAATGCTAACGTACTTATGTTTGATAACCCTAATGACCACTTAGATCTTGAGTCTATTACATCTTTAAACAAAGCATTAATCAACTTTAAAGGAACTATTTTATTTGGAGCTCATGACCACGAGTTTATTCAAACAGTAGCTAATAGAATTATAGAGATCACTCCTAATGGAATTCTAGATAAAACTATGACATATGATGAGTACCTAGAAGATGAAAGAGTTCAAGCTAGACTTGAAGAGCTTTATGCTGAATAATCAAACTATATAAAAATTAGAAAAAACTCAAGAGTGACTTCAATTTATATCATTCTTGAGTTTTTATATTGTTATATTATCTTACTTTTTATCATTTAAAGTAGGAAGATCAAAACCAATTCTTCTTGGTGGTTTCTCTTTATCAATTTTTTCAACAGAGGTAATTAAAAAATTTAATTGACTCATATGTTGAATAAGTTGGGCTGGCTGTCCATCTACAAAACCATAAAAATATAACATATCTGGATTTTGATATCCTATTGTTATAACATACATTACAACAGAAGATCCAAAAGATGCAAGTTTTAAAGCTACTTCATGATCATCATCTAAATCCTCCTCAAAAGCTTTTACCTGCTCTATTAATTTTTCAAATTTCCAATCAGCCATATTATAATCTCTAGGCATATCGAGAGGATAATTTCCCACCTCTTCTAAAATCTCTTTTTTTAATTTTTTAGTTGTTCTAATTTTTGGTTTACTCATAAAAATCACCTGACTTCCTTAAGAGATTCCTTTATCTTAATATGAGTATACCCCCTGATTTCTAAAAATACAAGTTACAACTTTATAATTTAATTATTATGTATTTTTTTCCTTTAACTGTTATATATTCCTCTTTTTTCTTGTGGATTTTTTCAAATTTTCTATGAGTATATCTCTTTAGTTGCTTAGGTGGATAATCTTTATGAAAAGCTCTGAATTCCATTAATTGTATAGTTGCTGTTATCTCATTTCTATCCTCTGCTACTAAATAATCATCTGTTCCAAATGTAAAAAGTATATTGTAATAAATAGGATCATTCTTGATCAGTTTAAAATTAAAATTTCTCTTAGTTTGTTCAATTATATATTGTCCTAAAGCATTTAATCTATCTGACATTATTTCCCTCTCCTCTTTTTTGTTTTATCTTTCTTTTTATTATTACTAGCTTTAGTTTTTTCTAAACTTCTCTTTCTTTCAATAGTTTCCTTTTTAGCCACTGAGTAACCAAAACTTCCAATAGCTGTTTTAGGTACAGGAAAATACTCTCCATGTGAATAAGTTATTAAATTTGCCCACTCAAAATGAATTTTTCCATTCTCATCAATAAGTTTTTCATCTATATGAGAACACAATACTTCAGCTATAAAAAGATCATGAGTTCCCAATGGAATTATAGATTTTACTTTACACTCTATATTTACTGGACACTCATCAATATATGGGCTTTTTACCTCTTTTCCCTCTTTCATTGTAAATTTCATCTCTGTAATTTTATCCACAACTCTTCCTGAACGAACACCACAAAAATCAGTTTCTCTTGTTAATCTTCTAGTTGGTAGATTTATTGTAAATTCCATTGTTTCTTTTATATATTCATAGGATAATCTCTCTGGTCTTATAGAGATTGATAGCATTGGTGGCTTGGTACAAACTGTTCCAGTCCATGCTACAGTAAAAACATTATCCTTTCCCTCACTATTTCTACTTGTAACCATAACTACAGGAACAGGATTTAAGACTACACTTCCTTTAAAAATATTCTTACTCATTATTCTACTCCTTTTTCAAAATCTCATTTTAGATTATAACATCTTTTCATAATTCTTACAATATTAATGACTCTAGTATTGATTAAATGCTGAACATGTGGTATACTCACATTATAAGAACGTTAAAAAGGTGGGTCTTATGAATAATTATGTTATTTTAAAAGGAAAAAAGGATAGATTATCTATTCATTTAAACAATGAAGTGGACTTCTTAGCCATAAGAGATAGCCTTATTGAAAAAATAAAAGAAGCTAGAACTTTTATTGGAAATGGACAAATGGCAATTGAGTTTACTAATAGAAAACTTAGTGAGTTAGAAGAAAATGTCTTAATTGATTTAATAAAAGTTAATAGTGACCTTAATATTACCTATGTTTTTTCTGAAAATAGTGATGATCCTGAAAAAATAAAGTTTGTTAAGTCTCTTACTGAAGAGGGCCTTACAAAATTTTTTAGAGGAACTTTACGTTCTGGAAACAAATTGGAATATGATGGTAATATTGTAGTTATTGGGGATGTCAATCCTGGTGCTATAATAAGAGCAAAGGGAACTGTTATTGTTTTAGGTTTTTTAAATGGCACTGTTTATGCTGGTCAAAATGGAGATAGGGATGCTTTTGTAGGAGCTACTCATATGAACCCCATTCAGTTAGTAATCGGACATACTATAGCAGAACCTATGCAAAAGAAAATACTAGATACCAATAAAATCAATAGAGTTGGAGGATTTAAAATTGCTTATCTCAGTGGAAAAGAGATAAGAATTGATGACTTTAGTACTCGTTTATTAAATGAATAATAGTTGGGAGTGAAAAATATGGCAAAAGTAATAGTTATAACATCTGGTAAAGGTGGAGTTGGAAAAACTACAACTACTTCTAATATTGGAGTGGGGCTAGCCCTTAAGGGAAAAAAAGTACTTTTAATAGATACTGATATTGGACTTAGAAATTTAGATGTTGTTATGGGATTAGAAAATAGAATAGTTTATGATTTAGTTGATGTAGTTGAGGATAGATGTAGAATAGCTCAAGCTCTTATTAAGGATAAAAGATGTTCAAATCTTTGCTTATTACCAGCTGCACAAATTAGAGATAAAAATGATGTTAGCCCTGAGCAAATGAAAAATCTCATTGAAAAATTAAGGAAGGATTTTGATTACATACTAATTGATTGTCCTGCTGGAATAGAGCAAGGATTTAAAAATGCAATTGCTGCTGCTGATGAAGCTATTGTGGTTACTACTCCTGAAATATCTGCAGCTAGAGATGCTGATAGAATCATAGGATTATTAGAAGCTAATGATATTAGAAATCCTAAATTAATAGTTAATCGTATAAAAATGGATATGGTTAAAGCTGGAAATATGCTGAGTGTTGACGACATGTTAGATATATTAGCTATTGATTTAATTGGAGTTGTTCCAGATGATGAAAATATTGTGATTTCTACTAACAAGGGTGAACCTCTTGTTTACAAGGGAGACTCTTTAGCTGCTCATGCTTATAAAAATATTGTTGAAAGAATTGAAGGGCAAAACGTTCCATTTTTAGATTTAGATGTTAAGCTAAGCTTTTTTGACAAATTAAAAATGGTATTTAGTAAGTAGGTGACAATATGGGATTATTCAGTTTTTTTAGTAAAGAAGAAAAAAAATCTAAAAATGTAGCAAAGGATAGACTTAAGCTCGTCTTAATTCATGATAGAGCTATGCTATCTTCTGGAATGCTTGATCAAATGAAAGATGATATTATAGAGGTTATATCTAAATATGTTGATATCGACAGAGATTCTCTTAATATTGATATAGCAGAAAATCCAGATAATTCAAGAAGAACAACTTTAGTGGCTAATATTCCACTAAAACCTAAGAAGATATAAATAAAGGGGCAGTGCCCCTTTATTTTATTTGTTGAAGATTAATTTATCAATCAGATAAGCCATTCCACCTTCATCATTAGATTTAGAAATAAAAGAGCATACTCTTTTAATATCTTCATTAGCATTTTCAACGCATGCAGCTAGACCAGCAGCTTTTAACATAGGTAAATCATTATATGAATCTCCAACTGCAATACTCTCCTCTATCTTTATCCCTAACATATCTACTAATTTTTTTAATGCTACTCCCTTATCTACCCCTAACTTAGTCACTTCTAAGAAAAATGGTTTAGATATAGCTATGCTATACTTATCTCCATATTGAGTCTTTAATTTTTCCTCTACCTTTTTCAAATAACTTGGCTCTTCTAATAACATACATTTTACTGCTGATTTATTAACAGCTTCTTTAAAATTCTTTACAAGATTGTGTGGCATTTTTGTAAGTGTAACCTCTACATCAATATATTCACTCTCTGTTTCAGAAACAACCTTATCATCTATATAAGTAAGAATATGAGTTTTATTCTCTTTAGCAAAATCATACATCAAATGTAGATCCTCTTTAGTTAAACTTGCTTCAAATACATTCTCATTACTTTTACAATCTGTTATAATTGAACCATTAAAAGATAGTATAAAGCTTCCGTATTTAGCAAGCTCTAATTCTTCAGCTAAATCTCTCATAGCAAAGGTAGGTCTTCCAGAAGCTAAAACAAATTTAACTCCAGCTTCTTGTGCTCTCATTATTGCCTCTTTATCCACTTGAGATATTTTTTTCTCTGAATTTAAAAGAGTATCATCTAAATCTGTAAAAATAATTTTGTAAGACAAATCTATCACCTCAAATTTTCTTTTAATTATAACATATAAGTTATTTTTTTTCTATTTGAAGAATGAAGAATAAATGGTATAATATAGAGTAAATTCTGCACATCAATTAAATAAGTGGAGGGGTAATATGTTATTTGAAGAACTTTTAGCTCAAGCAAGGGAACAAAAAGCATCGGACATACATTTAGTGTATGGAGAATTACCAACATTTAGAGTAAATGGGAAACTTATTTTTGTAGGAGAAGAAAAGATTGATAAAAGATTTTTATATCTTTTAGTTGATTTAATTCTAACAGAAAGAGAGAGAAATCTTTTCTATCAAAATAAAGAGTTAGATTGTAGCTTTGAAGATAGTAATGGAATGAGATATCGTGCTAATTTTCATTGGGAAAAAACAAATATAGGAATATCTATAAGACTTATTGAAGATTGTAGTAAATCTATGGAAGAACTTGGTTTACCTAAAATTTTAAAAGATTTAATCAATAATAAAAAAGGATTGATCTTGATAACAGGACCTAGTGGAAGTGGAAAAAGTACAACCTTAGCCTCTATGATTGAAGAATTAAATAAAAATAAAAGATTAAATATTGTTACTTTAGAAGATCCAATTGAATATATTTTTAAATGTGACAAATCTTTAATTCGTCAAAGGGAGGTAGGACGAGATACTCACTCTTTTGCTCAGGGACTTAAAAGTGTTTTAAGACAAGATCCTGATGTTATAATGGTAGGAGAATTACGAGATAGAGAGAGTATTGAAGCTACTCTTACAGCTAGTGAAACTGGACATTTAGTTTTAGGAACTTTACATACAAATAGTGCTAGCGAAACTATCACTAGAATAACTGATATTTTCCCAGCTGAGGAGCAAAATGAAATAAGAGTTAAACTATCTTCAACTTTAAAAGGGATAGTTAGTCAAAAACTTATAAATACACTTAATGGAAAAAGAGTAGGAGCATATGAAATTTTAATCTCTACTCCTGCTATATCTAACTTAATTTTAAATAATAAAGTAAATCAATTGAATAGTGCAATTGAATTAAATAAAAAATTAGGGATGATCTTAATGAGAGATTATTTAGAAGAACTTTATCAAAAAAAGATTATCTCTGAAGAAGAATATAAAAATAATCTAAATTAATCGGAGGAAAAAGTGTTAATTAATTCAAATTTTCAAATGAATCACAGAAGTATTGAGGAATTTGCAAGAGTAATGGTTCCTGAAGCTTTAGATAAGAGTTTAAATGTTAAAATAGTAAAGAAAGATGGCAATATTGTTGTTGAACTTTCTATTGATAATATAACACAAAATTTTATCTATCCTGATCAAAATGGGAAGTTTGAGGATCAAGAAATTACAATGACAAAGATACTTATGTTAAAGTTCTTTGGAAAAAAATACTCTTGGGGAGGACTTATGGGAGTAAGACCTACTAAGGTAGTTAGGAGACTATTAGCTCTTGGATACAGTTATGATGAAATTTATAATATCATGCAAGATTTTCTTTTAGTTAGTAAAGAGAAAACTGAACTTCTTATTGAAGTTGTAAAAAAAGAGTTAGAGTTTCTAGATAGAAAACATATCAATTTATATATTGGTATCCCTTTCTGTCCAACTAAGTGTAAATACTGTTCTTTTGCTTCTTATGAAATAAACAGTGGGGTTGGTAGATACTATAATGATTTTGTTGAGACTCTACTTAATGAAATTGAAGTTACAGGAAAATTTTTAAAAGAGGAGAATTTTAAAATTTCATCTCTTTATATAGGGGGAGGGACACCTAGTACTCTTACTGAAAAGGACTTAGAATCTGTCTTAAAAGCTGTAAATACTCATATTGATATGAGTGATGTTAAAGAATTTACTTTTGAAGCTGGAAGAGAAGATACTTTAACAGATCAAAAGCTAGAAATAGCTAAAAAATATGGAGTAGATAGAATAAGTTTAAACCCACAAACTTTCAAAATTGAAACTCTTAAAAAAGTAAATAGAAAATTTGATAGAGAAAATTTTGAGAGATATTTTAATAAAGCTAAAGAGTTGGGATTCATAGTCAACATGGATATTATAATTGGACTTCCTGATGAAACTACTGAAGATGTCTTATATACCCTTGGAGAATTAGAAAAATTTGATATAGAGAACTTAACTATTCATACTCTTGCTTTTAAAAGAGCCTCTAATCTATTTAAAGAGAGTCAAGAAAGAACTTCATTAGATGGAAAGATTATAACTGAAACTATAAGAGAGCTAATCAAAAATAAAAATATGCATCCATACTATTTATATAGACAAAAAAATATTATGGAGTGGGGAGAAAATATTGGATATTCTAAACCTGGTTGTGAATCTGTCTTCAATATCGAAATGATAGAGGAGAATCAATCTACTATGGGACTAGGTGGAGGAGCAATAACTAAAATTGTTGTTCCAGAAAATGAATATAGAGATTATATTGAGAGATATGTTAATCCTAAAGATCCTGCATTATATATTAGAGAAATGAAAGAAAGAATGGAAGCTAAAAAGGATTTATTTTTAAAATTGAAAAAATAAATTTTCATTAAAGTGAGGAAAATTATGAAAAAATTTTTAAGTATTATTTTTATTATTTGCTTAAATTTTGGGATAATCTATGGAAATCCTTTTGAAAATAGTGACACTTTTGATATAATAATGAGTGATAATATTTTAGATGAAAATAGTAAATATCTTGATATTAATAAAGCTTCTAAAGAGGATATGTCTAATTTTGGTGTTACCACTAGATTAGCTGGACTTATTGTTGATTATAGAGAGAAAACAGGTGGTTTTGAAAATCTTAATGAACTGAAGAGAATAAAAGGAATAGGGCAAGCTACCTTTGAAAAACTGAGAAAAAAATTGATGATAAAGAGTAAAATAGAGAAAAAACCTTTATATATCAATGAAGCTAATGATGAACTTTTAAATTACTATGGTTTCGACAAAAAAGAGATAAAAGAGATTAGAAAATACTTAGATAAAAATAGTAGAATAAATAGTAATTTAGAGCTAATGAAAGTTTTATCTGAAAAAGATTATAAAAAATATAAAACAATTATTAAATATGATAATTTTTAGAAAGAGAGTGATACAAGAATGGGAAAATTAATAAGAGGAGTAAGTAAAAATGCTAGATTTTTTGTTGTGGATACAACAGATGTAGTACAAGAGGCACAAAATATCCATAAATGTAGTCCTACTGCAATAGATGCCTTTGGAAGATTACTTACAGCAGGAGTTATAATGGGGAGTACGCTAAAAGGAAAAGATGTACTAACTCTTAGAACAGATACAAATGGACTATTGAACAATATGGTAGTTACAGCAGATGCAAATGGTGGAGTGAAGGGTTATCTTTCAAATCCAAGTGCAGATGTTCCTCTAAAAGATAATGGTAAATCAGATGTAGGAGGATTAGTTGGTCAAGGAATACTTAAAATAATTAAAGATATGGGATTAAAAGAGCCATATGTTGGTTTATCAGAGATACATTCTGGGGAGATAGCTCAAGACTTAGCTTATTATTTCTATAACTCTGAGCAAACTCCAACTGTTATAGCTCTTGGAGTTAAACTTAAAGATGAGAATACTGTTGAGTATGCTGGAGGATATATGATTCAACTTCTTCCTGGAGCTGAAGATAGTTTTATTACAGCTCTAGAGGAAAAAATTGGAGCTATTAGACCTATGACTGAGCTTATGGCTGGTGGAATGGATATAAAGAGAATAGCTAAACTTCTATATGAGGATATGACTGATGAGACTTATGAGAGATTAGTTGAGCCTTATGAAATTTTAGAGGAAAAAGAAGTTAAATATAGCTGTAATTGTTCAGAAGATAAGTTTTATAGAGGTCTTATTACTCTAGGTAAAGAGCAATTAAAAGATATATTTAGTAAAGAGAAAGAGTTAGAAGCTGAGTGCCATTTCTGTGGAAAAAAATATAAGTTTTCTGAAGAAGACTTTGGAGACATATTAAAATAAATGGGGGATAAAATGAAATTTATCCATATAGATATAGAAAATTGGAAAAGAAAAAATCACTATAAACACTACTTAAAAGATGTTCCATGTACTTATAGTATGACAGTAAAATTAGATATTACCAAAATAGTAAAAGAGAAGAAAAAATTATATCCAACTATGCTTTATCATATTTCAAAAATAGTAAATTGTTATGAAGAGTTTAGAATGGTGTTAGATAATGAAGGAAAAGTAGGATATTATGAAAAGATGCTTCCATGTTATACTTTTTTTCACAAGGAAAGTGAGACATTTTCTAATCTTTGGACAGAATATACAGATAATTATGAAGAGTTTTGTAAAAGATATAGTGAAGATGTTAAAAATTATGGAGATAATTTAGAAATGGAAGGGAAACCTAATACTCCAGCAAATATTTTTCCTGTTTCAATGGTTCCTTGGGAAAGTTTTGAAGGATTTAATCTAAATTTACAGAGAGGTTATGATTATCTTCTTCCAATTTTTACTATTGGAAAGTATTATTTAAATGGAGATAAATATTACATACCTTTAGCTATACAGGTTCATCATGCTGTTTGTGACGGGTTCCATCTTTGTAGATTTATAGAGAGTTTAAGAAAATCATTAGGAGAATAATTATGAAATTAATAGATTCACATGCTCACTTAGATAATGATCAATTTGATGAGGATAGAGCAGAGGTTTTAGAAAGAATAAAAGATAAGTTAGAGTTTGCTGTAAATATTGGTTATGATATACACAGTAGTAAAAGAAGTGTAGAGTATGCTAATAAGTATGATTTTATCTATGCTGTAGTTGGAGTGCATCCCATTGATATAGAGGGGTACTCTGATGAAGTAGAAAAAGAGTTAGAAAAGTTAGCAAAGGATCCAAAAGTCCTAGCAATAGGTGAGATAGGATTAGATTACCACTGGATGACTCAACCTAAAGAGGTACAACAGAAGTTTTTTAGAAGACAGATGGAATTAGCTAGACGTGTTGGAAAACCTGTAGTTATTCACTCTAGAGATGCTATGGAAGACACTTTAGCAATTTTAAAAGAGTTTCCTGATGTAGGAGGAATTTTCCATTGTTATCCTGGTTCTATTGAATCAGCTAAGGAAGTAATTGATAGATACTATCTAGGAATTGGAGGAGTATTAACCTTTAAAAATGCAAAAACTTTAGTTAAAGTAGTTGAGAATATTCCTCTGGAGAAATTAATACTTGAAACTGATTGTCCATATATGGCTCCTACTCCATACAGAGGAAAAAGAAATGAACCTATCTATGTTCAATATGTAGCAGAGAAAATTGCTGAACTTAAAGGGATTTCTTTTGAAGAGGTAGCTAAAGTTACTAATGAAAATACTAAAAAAGCTTATAATATGATATAAGGGGAAAATATGATAATCTGTCCTGTATGTAAAAAAGAGTTAATTAAAAATGAAAAAACTTATAGATGTGAAAATAATCACTCCTTTGATATGGGGAAGCAGGGGTATTTAAATCTTTTACTTTCCAATCAAAAACATAGTAAAACTCCTGGAGATGATAAGGAGATGGTACTTAGTAGAAAAAGATTTTTAGAAAAAGATTACTACAAGATAATATCTGATAGTGTAAATTCTCTTATTCAAAAAAATCTAGGAGATAAAAGAAGTGTAAATTTATTGGATATTGGCTGTGGAGAGGGATATTATACTGGAAATATAAAAAAATTTCTTGAAAGCTTGGGAGTAGAGAGTAATATAATAGGAATAGATATCTCTAAAGAGGCTATTATAAGTGGAGCTAAAACTTATAAAAATATAGATTGGCTAGTGGCAAGTGCTATGAATATACCTTTAGCAGATGAAAGCATGGATTTTATAATCTGTATGTTTGCTAAAATTATTCCTGAAGAAAAGATGAGGGTATTAAAAAAAGGTGGAAAATTAATAGTTGTTTCCACTGGAGAAAATCATTTAATTGAACTTAAAAGAGTTGTTTATGAAAATGTGAGAACTGAATTTTACTCTCCAGTTGAAGATTTAAAAATATTTAAACATTGCGGTACTGTAAACTGTACTGGTAAATCTTTTATTAAAGAGAATGAGAGTATTAGAAATCTTTTTGATATGACACCATATAAGTGGAGAAGTCCAAAAGAGGGAGTAGAGAGATTATTTTCTTTAGATAGTTTAGAAATTACCATTGATGTTAATATTGATATATTTGAAAAGGTATAATATGATACTAGGAATAGGAAATGATATTGTAGAAATAGCTAGAATAGAGAAAGCTATTCAAAATGAAAAATTTAAAAAAAGAGTATATACTACTCAAGAAATAGAAAATATTGAAAAAAAAGGAGCTGGAAAAATAGCTAGTTATGCTGGAAGATTTTCAGCTAAAGAAGCTATATCTAAAGCTCTAGGTACAGGGGTAAGAGATTTTTATCTCACAGATATTGAGATTTTAAATGATCATTTAGGAAAACCTCTTGTCTATTTTAAAAATAGTCTAAAGGAAAAAATGAAAGGTAAAAGAGTGGAGTTATCTATATCACACTCTAGAGACTATGCTACATCAGTAGCAATAATTTTAAAAGATATTGAGTAAATATTTTCTAGAAAGGAGTAAAATAGTAGATATGGTAGATAAAGAGTTTTATAAAGAGCTTGAAGAGTTTATTGAAAGCTTAAAAGATAAAAAAGATGATGTTAAAATACTTAACTTTGTAATAGAGAAAATTGATTCTATACCTAAAGAGGTTCAAAAATTTATAGCTGATAAAACTGGATTAATGGAGATTTCCATAGAAAATACTATAAATTTCTATCCTAAATTTAGAAATAAAGTAAGCAATATAAAAGAGGTTGCTGTTTGTGTGGGAATGAGCTGTGGTCCTGCTGGTGGACAAGAGATATATAACGAGTTAGTAAAAATATTAGAACCAGATAAAAATGGAATCTCTAAAGATGGGAAAATATTACTTACTAATAAAAGATGTTTTGGTAGATGTGCAAAAGGACCAAATGTATCTATTGATGGAGAGATTTATAGCTTAATGAGTTTAAATGATGTAAAAAGAAAATTAGGATTATAGGAGGATATTTTGGATATATTAGATATTAAAAGAGAGTTCACTGAATATAAGAAAAAAATAGAAGATATCAGGGGGTCTCTTTGACTTAGAAAAAAGAGAAAATAAGATAGCTGAGTTAGAAAAAAAGAGTACTGAGGATAACTTTTGGAGTGATAAAAGAACAAGTTCTGCTGTTATAAAAGAGATGAACAGTGAAAAAGAATTAGTTGCTGAATTTAAAAATTTAGTGTCTGAACTTGAAAATGAAGAGGTACTTATAGAGTTTGTAGAGCAAGGAGAAGAAGATTTCCAAGAGGAATTAGAGGAAAAACATAAGATCTTAGGAAAAGATGTTGATCACTTTGATACAAGACTTCTACTTGATGGAGATTATGACTCTAATAATGCTATTGTTACTATTCACTCTGGAGCTGGTGGAACAGAAGCTTGTGACTGGGCTGATATGCTATATAGAATGTATTCAAGATGGTGTAGTGATAAAAAATATAAAATAAGTGAGATGGATTTTATGCCAGGAGATAGTGTTGGTATAAAATCTATTACCTTTATGGTAGAGGGATTAAATGCCTTTGGATATCTAAAAAGCGAAAAGGGAGTACATAGACTTGTAAGAATCTCTCCTTTTGATGCTAATAAAAAAAGACATACTTCTTTTGCTTCTGTTGAAGTTGTTCCAGAGGTAGATGACAGTATAGAAGTAAATATTGATCCCTCAGATATTAGAATAGATACATATAGAGCTAGTGGAGCTGGTGGGCAACATGTTAATATGACAGATTCAGCTGTTAGAATTACACACTTTCCTACTGGTATAGTAGTTACTTGTCAAAGAGAGAGATCTCAATTAAGCAATAGAGAGACTGCTATGAAACTTTTAAAATCTAAACTTATTGAATTAGAGATGAAGAAAAAAGAGGAAGAGTTAAAAAAATTACAAGGGGAGCAAAGTGACATTGGTTGGGGAAATCAAATTCGTTCATATGTATTCCAGCCATACACCTTAGTAAAAGATCATAGAACTAACTGTGAGTCTGGAAATATAAAGGCTGTAATGGACGGAGATATTGATACTTTTATCAATGGTTACCTAAGATGGAATAAAATTAAATAATTTAAGAAATCTTTGAAATAACTCTTTAAAAAAATTTAAAATTATGATAAAATTTAGAGAAAACTATTCATTATTTAAATGGGAGAGGATACTATGGAAAAAAAAATCAGAACAAGAATAGCTCCATCACCTACTGGAGACCCTCATGTAGGAACAGCTTATATAGCACTATTTAACTTAGCTTTTGCTAACTCTAATAATGGAGACTTCATTTTAAGAATAGAGGATACTGACCAAAATAGATACACTGAAGGTTCAGAGCAAATGATATTTGATGCTCTTCACTGGTTAGGATTAAATTATGCAGAAGGTCCAGATGTAGGAGGAGAGTATGGACCATATAGACAATCTGAAAGATTCCACCTATATGGAGACTATGCTAAAAAGCTTGTAGAGCAAGGAGGAGCTTACTATTGTTTCTGTACTCAAGATAGACTTGATAAATTAAGAGAGAGACAAAAAGCTATGGGAAAAGCTCCTGGATATGATGGACACTGTCGTTCATTAACTCCAGAAGAGATTCAAGCTAAATTAGATGCTGGAGAGCCATATGTAATAAGATTAAAGATGCCTTATGAAGGAGAAACAATTATCCACGATAGATTAAGAGGGGATATAGTATTTGAAAACAATAAAATAGATGACCAAGTACTATTAAAAGCTGATGGCTTCCCTACTTACCACCTAGCAAACGTAGTAGATGACCACTTAATGGGAATAACTCACGTTATAAGAGCTGAAGAGTGGATAGCTTCTACTCCTAAACATATTCAACTTTATAAAGCTTTTGGATGGGATCAACCAGAATTCATCCACATGCCATTACTTAGAAATGCTGACAGAACAAAAATATCTAAAAGAAAAAATCCTGTATCTTTAATTTGGTATAAAGAAGAAGGATACTTAAAAGAAGGTATTGTTAACTTCTTAGGACTTATGGGATACTCTTTTGGAGAAAACAAAGAGATTTTCTCTTTACAAGAGTTTGTTGATAACTTCAACATAGATAAAGTTTCTCTAGGAGGACCTGTATTTGACCTTGTAAAACTTGGTTGGGTAAATAACCAACATATGAGAATGAAAGATATAAATGAATTGACAGATTTAGCTATACCTTTCTTTAGACAATTAGGATATGTTGGAGAGGAAGTTTCTGAGCACGAGTATAGAGCTCTTGTTAAAATAGTTGAAATTTTAAGAGAGTCAGCTCAAACGCTTAAAGAGATTGCTAAGGAATCTGCTGTGTACTTCGAGGACACTTTTGAGCTTCCAGTAGTAACTGAAGATATGAATAAAAAAGAGAGAAAAAGTGTAGAAAAATTAAATGAATCTATACTTGATCCTGTTGGAAAAGAAGCTATTAAATTATTTATGAAAAAACTTGAAGCTTGGGAAAGTGAAGATTTCACAATAGAAGAAGCTAAAGAGTTATTACATTCTACATTAGAAGAGATGGGAGAGGGACCTGCTAAAGTTTACATGCCACTTAGAGCTGTAATCACTGGACAAGCTAGAGGTGCTGACCTATACAATGTTCTATTTATAATTGGTAAGACAAGAACATTAAATAGAATGAAAGCTATGATAGAAAAATATAATGTATTATAAAATAGATTAAGTTTAATATAAATTTAGTTTATTCAATAGAAAAGGAGAAAACTTTTACTTCCAATCGCTAGTGCTTACGCAATGCTCAT
>DXSD01000119.1:3010-5124 GCA_019410665.1 Fusobacterium sp. | reverse complement strand
TAAATTAGATAGTTGGTAAATTAAAAGGAGAAAATTTTACTGTAATGAGCATTGCATAAGCACTAGCGATTGGAAGTAAAAGTTTTCTCCTTTTCTGTTTAGTAAGTTAAATTATAATTTAGTTTTATTTGATTCCCATGTGAGCAGCAATTACAACTTTTTGTACTTCTGAAGTTCCCTCATAGATTTCAGTAACTTTTGCATCTCTCATCATTCTTTCAACAGGGAATTTTTTAGAATATCCATTTCCACCAAAAAGTTGTACAGCTTTAGTAGTAACTTCCATAGCAATTTCAGAAGCAAATAGTTTAGCCATAGAAGCCATATATCCATAATCTTCATCTAAATCTTTCATATTAGCAGCTCTGTATGTCATAAGTCTAGCGGCATCAATTTTAGTTTGAAGATCAGCTATAACAAATTGTGTATTTTGATGATGAGAAATAGGTTTACCAAGTTGCATTCTATTTTTTACATAATCTATAGCAGCATTTAAAGCTCCTTGAGCAATTCCTACAGCTTGAGCGGCCACACCTATTCTACCTCCATTAAGTGTAGACATAGCTATTTTAAGTCCTTCACCTAAGTTTCCAAGTAAATTTTCTTCTGGAATAATGCAGTTATCAAAGAGTAATTCAGCAGTAGAAGAACCTCTAACTCCCATTTTATCCTCTGCTTCTCCTACAGAAAATCCTTTAGTTCCTTTTTCAACAATGAAAGCTGAGATTGTATTATTTTCTAGATCTGTTTTAGCAAAAATGACAAATATCTCTGCTTCATGTGAATTTGTTATTAATACTTTTTTTCCATTTATTATATAGTTATTTTCTTTTTTTATAGCAGTTGTTTTAGTTCCAGCTTCAGCTTCTGTCCAACCGAAAGCTCCTAGTTTTTCTCCTTTTGCTAAAGGAAGAAGATATTTATTTTTTTGTTCCTCTGTACCATAAGTAAAGATAGGCCAAGAACATAGAGAAGTGTGTGCTGACATTATAACACCAGTAGAGGCACAACCTTTAGATAACTCTTCAACAGTAGCGGCATAAGTTAAGTTATCCATTCCAAGACCACCATATTTCTTATCAAAAGGGATTCCCATAATTCCATTTTTTCCTAATAATTTTATAGTTCTAATAGGGAAAGATGCTTCCTTATCAATAGTTGCTGCAATAGGAGTCACCTCTTTTTCTGTTATTTCTCTCACCTTAGATAAAAATTGTTCTTGTTCATTAGAAAATTTAAAATTCATAATAGCCTCCTAAAAACTTTTATTTCTTATTTATATATTGATTTTATCACAAAAATGATATAAAATAAAATTATATATTATTATAAAAACATAAAAAAAAATTATAATTTTAGGAGGAAAAATGTTAGATTTTAGAGTGGAAACTTTTATTGAAGTGTGTAGAACAAAAAGTTATACCCAGACAGCTGAGAATTTACATATAACTCAGCCTGCAGTAAGTCAACATATAAAATATTTGGAAGAGTTTTATGGTTGTAAGTTATTTAATTATAATAAGAAAGTACTTACAATAACTGAGCAAGGGGAAGCACTATATAAATATTTAGTAACTATGAGTTCTGATGCTAATAAAATAAAAACAGAGATAAAGGAGATGGATCCTAATAAAAAATCTCTTGTATTTGGAGCTACTTTCACTATAGGAGAATATATTATTCCTAAAATTGTGTTAGAAGTTTCTCAAAAATATCCCAATATAAATATTTCAGTTATGATAAGAGATACAAGTGAGTTATTAGAGGAATTAAAAAAAGGAAATATTGATTTTGCTTTTGTAGAAGGCTTTTTTGAGAAGACAGAGTTTGAAAATTATATTTTTTCAAAGGAAAAATTTATAGGTATCTGTGCGGCTAATAATCCAATGGCTACTGAAATAACTAAATTTGATGATATTGTAAAAGAGAGAATTATTTTAAGAGAAGAGGGCTCTGGAACAAGAGATATATTTGAGAAAATTTTATATGATAATAATTTATCACTAGATAATTTCAACAGAAAATATGAAATAGAGAATATTAATTTAATAAAGGAATTAGTTTGTCAAAATAGAGGAATATCTTTTTTATATGAAAGAGCAGTGGAAAAGGAC
>DXSD01000119.1:0-3000 GCA_019410665.1 Fusobacterium sp. | reverse complement strand
AGGACATATTAAAGAGAAAACTTGCTATGATAAACTTAGAGAATTTCAGCGAAGAGAGAGAGTTTAACTTTATATTTTTAAAAAATAGTATTCATAAAGATGAATATAAAAAATGGTATGAATATATGAAAGAGATTTATAATTCATAGAGGTGAGTAAGTGGAATATAAAATATTAACTTGTGGTATATTATTATTTATAAGCCTTTTTTCAATAAGATTATCTAAAAAGGTACAAGTTCCTCTGCTTATAATGTTTTTATTTATAGGCATGTTAGCAGGATCTGAGGGAATAGGAGGAATATATTTTGATGATGCTGAATTAACTCAGCAAATAGGAAATTTTGCATTACTTTTTATACTTTTTTCAAGTGCTCTAGAAACCAAAAAAAGTGATGCTCTTTCAGCACTTTATCCAAGTGGAATTTTAGCAACTTTAGGAGTATTTTTAACAACCCTATTTGCAGCTTTTTTTACTTTTATACTTACAGATTTTTCCTTAAAAGAAGCTTTACTGTTTGGAGCCATTGTATCGTCAACAGATGCAGCTGCTGTGGTATCAGTTTTAGGGGACTCTAATTTAAAGAAAAAAGTAAAAATCGTAATTGAAATAGAATCTGGAAGTAATGACCCTATGGCTTATGCCTTAATACTTTTTATAATCTCTATGTTTAAAGCTGATGGACTATCAATTTTTGGTGGAATTTTATTTTTAATAAAGCAGATAGTTATAGGGGGTATATTAGGAATAATCTTTGGAAAAATTACTTTACCTATTGGGAAGTTCTTAAAAATAGAGAGAGAGGAATTTTTAACTATACACTTAATAGCATTTTTATTCATATGTTTTTCTCTTTCAAATATCTTAGGAGGAAATGGATTTTTAGCTATATATTTAATGGGAATTTTAGTTGGAAATGAAAAATTTGAATTTAAATTAAATAGCTTTAGAAATATGAGAGTTCTCTCTTGGCTTATGCAAATAATGATGTTCGTATTATTAGGATTACTAGTTTTTCCAAGCCAATTAGGAAAAGTAATAATCAGTGGAAGTATTTTAGCTATTTTAATTACAATTGTCTCTAGAACAGCTGTAGTTTTTCTACTTTTAGAAAAATTTAATTATAGTTTAAAGGAAAAACTTTTTATCTCATGGGCAGGATTAAAAGGAGCAGTTCCTATTATTTTCTCAACAATGGCTATAACAGAGGGACTTAGAAAATCTCAATCTATGTTTAATATGGTATTTTATATTGTTGTATTTTCTGTTATTATTCAGGGAATGACATTAAAACCATTAGCAAGATTTTTAAATCTTTTTGAAAAAGAAAAGAAAGAAGATAGTAAAAAAATAGATTTAGAAGACTTAGAAGAGCTTTCAATAAAAAAACTATATATAGAGAAAGATTCAGAGTATGTGAATAGGGCGATAAAAGATCTTTCTCTTCCTAAAAGTATGCATATAATATCAATTAGAAGAGGAGAAAAGGATATTATTCCTTCAGGAGATGTAGTATTAAAAGTTGGAGATAAAATATTGTTGAGTATAGTTTAAAATGAAAAGTTTTTTTTGAAATTTATAAAAATGTAGTTGAATTTTTATAAAAATATGATATAATTCTATTTGTAATTATTTTTTAACTTTAATTGTAAAAGAAAAAATATTTTTATATCAAGGAGAGAAAAAATGAGCAAAAAACTTAATTTAACTACTAAAATTTTTATAGCTTTAATATTAGGAGTAATTACAGGATTAATTCTACATCCTTTTAAAGATAATCCTATTGTAAGTAAGTATGTTTTAAATTTTGCATTTAATTTATTAGGAAATGGATTTGTAAGAGCTATAAGGATGGTAGTTGTACCATTAGTTTTATGTTCATTGGTTATTGGTGCTGCTGGGATAGAAGATGTTACAAAATTAGGAAGAATAGGGGTTAAAACTTTAATTTTCTATCTTTCTACTACTGCTTTTGCTGTAATTTTAGCTCTATTAGGTGGAAATATAATAAATCCAGGAAAAGGTGTAAACATTGGAGATATAGCAGTATCAAATGTAACTGTCTCAGAAACAAAGCCTTTTGTAGATATCTTACTTGATATGATACCAGTTAATCCTGCTGAAGCAATGGCTACAGGAAATATGTTACAAATTATAGTTTTTGCAATTTTAGTTGGTGTAGCTTTATCTCTTTTAGGGGACAAAGCAAGTAATATTAAAAAGATTTTTGAAGAAGGGAATGCTTTAAGTTTAAAATTAGTTGAAATAATAATGATATTTGCTCCTTTTGGAGTTTATGGATTGATTTCAAAAACATTTACAACTTTAGGATATGTGGCACTTTTACCACTATTTAAATATTTTATAGGAGTTGTAATAATTCTATTTATTCACTGTTTAGTTACATATCAAGGAATATTAGTGTTATTTGGAAAATATAATCCAATAAAGTTTTTTAAAAATTTTGCTCCTACTATGATGGTTGGCTTCTCTACTGCTTCAAGTAGTGCTTGCCTTCCATCTTCTTTAAAATCGATGCAAGAGACATTTGGAGTATCTAAAGCTATTTCATCTTTTACTATACCATTAGGAAATACAATAAATATGGATGGAACAGCAGTTATGCAAGGGGTGGCTACTATATTTATTGCTCAAATATATGGAATAGATTTAACAATGGGAAATTATATTACAATAATACTTACTGCTACTTTAGCTTCAATAGGAACAGCAGGAGTTCCTGGAGTTGGAGTTATAATGTTAGGAATGGTATTAGTACAAATTGGACTTCCTTTAGAGGGAATAGGACTTGTAATGGGAATAGATAGATTTGTAGATATGTTTAGAACAATGATAAATATTACAGGAGATGCAGTTTGTACTTTAGTTATAGCTAAAACTGAGGGAGAACAATTGAAAGAAGCTGCATAAAATTTAAGAAGAGGGGCTGTTGCAAATTCTTAAATTGAAATCAAAAAATAAAAATATTTAATAATATAA
>DXSD01000118.1 GCA_019410665.1 Fusobacterium sp. | reverse complement strand
TAGAAAAATTATAGAAAAATTTGAAAAAATTGGTATAATAATAGATATAGAGGAATTAAAAACTTTTGCTCCTGGAAATATAATAAGTCGTCTTCATTTTGCTAACTATTTACTAGAAAAAGGAATAGTGGGAAATAAAACAGAAGCTTTTGAAAAATATTTAGGAAGAACAGGATTAGCTTATGTTCCTAAAGAAAATTTTCCACCAGAAAGAGCAGTTAAAATATTAAAAGATAATGGAGCTTTTGTTTCATTAGCACACCCTAAGTTAATAACTTTAAATGACGAAGTATTAAATGAGTTGATTATTAGGTTAAAAGAGTGTGGGTTAGATGCTTTAGAAGCTCAATATAGTTCTTTTTCTAAAATAGAGAAACAAAAATATAAAAGATTAGCTAAAAAACATGAGCTTTTGATAACTGGTGGATCTGATTTTCACGGAGGAAATAGAGAGGGAGTAGATATAGGAGATGCTGGTTTAGAATACTCTCAATTTGAAAGAATAAAGAGAAAACTAAATATATAAAGGAGGACAATTATGATAATTGTAACAGGTGCTGCTGGAATGATAGGTAGTGCAATGGTATGGAAACTTAATGAAATGGGTAGAAATGATATCATTGTTGTAGATAAATTAAGAACAGAGGAAAAGTGGCTTAATTTAAGAAAAAGAGATTATGCTGACTGGGTAGATAGAGATGAGTTATTTAATTGGTTAGCAAATCCTGCTAATGCTGAAAAAATAACAGGAGTAGTCCATATGGGAGCTTGTTCAGCTACTACTGAGAGAGATGGAGATTTTCTAATGGAGAATAACTATGGATATAGTAAAAAACTATGGGATTTCTGTGCTGCTAGACAAATACCTTATGTATATGCTTCATCAGCAGCTACTTATGGAGCTGGAGAATTAGGATACAATGATGATGTAACTCCAGAAGAGTTAAAAAAATTACAACCATTAAATAAATATGGGTATTCTAAAAAGATATTTGATGACTGGGCTTTTAAACAAAGTATAACACCAAAGCAATGGTGTGGACTTAAATTCTTTAATGTATATGGACCACAAGAGTATCATAAAGGAAGAATGGCTTCTATGGTATTCCATACATTTAATCAATACAGAGATAATGGTGGAGTAAAACTTTTTAAATCTCATAAAGAGGGATATAAAGATGGAGAGCAACTTAGAGACTTTGTTTATCTAAAAGATGTAGTAGATGTAATGTATTTCCTATTAACTGAAAAAGTAGAGTCAGGAGTATATAATATAGGAACAGGAGAAGCGAGAAGTTTCTTAGATCTATCTATGGCAACTATGAGAGCAGCTTCTAATAATCCAGAGTTAAAAGTTGAAGATGTAGTGGAGTTTATTCCTATGCCAGAAGATTTAAGAGGAAGATATCAATACTTTACTCAAGCAGCTATGGAAAAATTAAAAAGAGCTGGATATACTAAGAAATTTACTTCTTTAGAGGATGGAGTAAAGGATTATGTTCAAAATTATCTAGCAAAAGAAGATTCATACTTATAGGTGATAGTTAGATGAATCTGTTTCTAATCGTTATAATACTTGGAATTGTAGAGGGAATGACAGAATTCCTTCCAGTAAGTAGTACTGGACATATGATATTAGTAGAGGAATTGATAGGTAATGGAGGGCTGACTCCTAAGTTTATGGAGAGTTTTTTAATTATAGTTCAGTTAGGGGCTATTATAGCTGTAGTAATATATTTCTGGAAAGATTTAACTCCTTTTGTAAAGGATAAAAATGCTTTTGTTTCAAGGATGAGACTTTGGATAAAAGTAGTTGTAGGGGTACTTCCTGCTGCTGTAATTGGATTACTATTAGATGACTATATTTCAGAATATTTTTTAGGAAATGTATTTGTTGTAGCTACAACTTTAATATTTTACGGAATACTTCTTATTCTTATAGAAAAATTCTATAAGGGAGAGGGAAAAATAGATAGCTTTGGAAAATTGAGCTATAAGTTAGCTTTTATAATTGGTTTTTTCCAATGCTTAGCTATGATACCTGGAACTTCAAGATCAGGAGCTACTATAATAGGAAGTTTACTTTTGGGATTATCTAGAGGTATAGCAACAGAGTTTTCATTTTTCCTAGCTATTCCTACAATGTTTGGAGCAACACTTCTAAAGCTAGTAAAAAATGGTATGAATTTTACAGCTTTAGAGTGGCAATTAATAGGTGTAGGGAGCTTAGTATCTTTTGTAGTAGCCTACTTAGTAATAAGATGGTTTATGGGATATATTAAGAAAAGAGACTTTGTATTCTTTGGAATTTACAGAATCATTTTAGGGATATTGGTGTTAATATTTTTATTAAAATAGTTAAAAAATTAGAGAGGGTTTTATCCCTCTTTAATTTATAAAAATTTTAGAAGGAGAAGTAAATATAATATAGTCAAAGAGTATATTATTGAAAAAATAGAAAGTGGAACTTATCTTAAACAAAATAAAACTGATATAATTGATGAGAGTAAGAAAAGTATTAAACTTTTAAAAGCAAAAAAAGGTGATGAACTAAACTATGGATATAAAGCTTTAAGAATAGAAAAAAATGAAGAGTATCATATGATTTCAAGGATCAGAAAAGTTGATGATATTCCACAAGCCTATGAAACAATATATATGAGAAAAGAATTTTTTGAAAAATTAAACAAAGATGAGTATCTTTTAGGAATTAGAGTTTTAGCTAAAAAATATGCAGATGATGTAGATGTAAATGATACAGTAGAAGCTTTGTTGGGATTAAAAAAGGTAACGGATATATTGAACCTTCAAGTAGGAGTTCCAATTTTACAGATAAAAAGTTATTTTAGAAATAAGGGAGAGTTATTTATGTATTCTAGAACTTGCCACCCAGGAGATTTCTATATATATGAAAGTTTACCTAGTAAGTTGAAGTAAAAGAAGAGGTAGTTACAATTATAACTATTCTCTTCTTTTTTGTTTATAAAAAACTTGACTTAGAGTGCACTCTAAATGATAATCTAAATATAGAGAGAGGAGTTATTGAATAAGTTAGAGGAATTAAAGGAAACTTTAGAGTATCTCAATATGAAAATAGAGAGATATGATGAGATTTCTAAAGATAAAAATTATAAATTATAGGAGAAAGGATGGAGTATGAGATATAAAAAATTGGGAAACTCTGATTTAAAAGTTTCAGAGATATGTACGGGTTGCATGGGATTTGGAAATCCTACAAGAGGTCAACATAGATGGACATTAGATGAACAGGAATCTAAGAAAATAATAAAATTAGGACTAGATTTGGGAGTAAATTTTTTTGATACAGCATTGGCCTATCAAGGGGGAACAAGTGAAGAGTATTTAGGTAGAGCTATTAAGGAGTATGGAAGAAGAGAAGATATAGTTATAGCTACAAAATTTTTACCTAGAACACAGGAGGAGATAGAAAAAAATATTAGTGGAGAGCAACATATTGAGAATATGGTAAATAAAAGTTTGAAAAACTTGGGAATGGAGTATATAGATTTATATATTTATCATATGTGGGATTATAATACTCCTATTTATGAGATAATGAATGGATTAAACAACATGGTAAAGGTTGGAAAGATTCGTGAGATAGGAATTTCAAACTGTTTTGCTTGGCAGTTGGCAAAGGCAAACTGTTTAGCTCAACAAGAGGGATTTAAAAAATTTATATCTGTTCAGGGACATTATAATTTAATTTTTAGAGAGGAAGAAAGAGAGATGATACCCTATTGTAAGGAAGAAAATATAGGGATAACTCCTTATAGTGCTTTAGCGGGAGGAAGACTTTCTAAAAGAATAGGAGATACTTCTAAAAGATTAGAAGAGGACAATTATGCAAAATATAAGTACGATAGAACAAAGGAACAAGATGACTTAATAATAAAAAGAGTTATGGAATTAGCAGATGAGAAAAATATAACTATGACGGAGATCTCTTTAGCTTGGCTTTTATCTAAAGGGACAATACCTATAGTAGGAGCTACAAAATTAACTCATATAGAGGGAGCAATAAAAGCTTTAGATGTCAAATTGAATGAAAAAGAAAAAAGTTATTTAGAAGAATTATATGTTCCACATAATTTAGTAGGAGTAATGGCAGAGAATAAAAAATAGATAAGGGAGAGAAGAATGTTAGAGAAGATTAATTATCCAAAAGATTTAAAAAAGCTATCAATAGAAGAGTTAGAAAATTTATCAAAGGAAATAATATAAAAGAACTTGTAAAGGTTTTTCAAGAGGTTTAGGAAATATACCTAATCTTGTATATTTAGCACCTACAAATAGAGAAGAGTACTTAAGAGTTTTAAATTGGGCGATAGAGCAAGATAAATATCCAGTAGTAATAAGAGTTCCTTATCTTCCACCAATATCTATGGGAGAAGATGAGGGAGATTATTCACAAATAAATAAATATAAAGTAAAATATAAAGGAGAGAAAGTGAAAGAATTATTGAAAACAAAAAGGATAGATGCTACCTTAATTAATCCATTATATATTACAGGAATAGATAAAGATGTACTTGAAAAATTAAAAATAGATCATCAAATAGTAATAACATTAGAAGATGAAATTAAAAATGGGGGATTTTGGGAAAAGATTGCCTCATATTACGGAGATAGCGATTTGAAAGTTTTAAACTATGGAGCTGAAAAAGAGTTTACTGATAGAGTAGAGCTTGAGGAATTATATAGAAAATATCGTTTAACTCCAGAATTAATAGTTGAAGATATAGAGAAAATATTAAAATAAAATAGGAGGGAGTAATGTTTTTTAGGTCAATACCACTTATATTTTTAGGAGGAATGTTACTATATTTTTATATGGTGTTGTTAAGGGTAAATAGCTGGGGAGGATTTAATATTAACAAGTTTATTATATTTATAATTTTACTTTTGATATTAATTCCAGCTATAAATATATTTGGAATTTGGTTTTTAACATTACTTCATCTTTTTGAAATAGGTTTATTAATTGAAATTATAAATTTTCTATTGAAAAGATTTGAAATAAAGTACTGGGAAAGTATATACAATTCTTTTTCTCTCCCAATAATTATTACTATTTTTCTTTTTATATATGGTTATTATAATATTAATAATATAAAGAG
>DXSD01000117.1 GCA_019410665.1 Fusobacterium sp. | reverse complement strand
ACTAAGTATTATAACTATGTTCAACCTTCTTATGAGCATACTAGTAATATTTTGAAAATAAATCCAGCTTTATATGAAGTAGCTTACAGAAAACAAAATAATAAAATCACAGCTTTTTGTATTTTTACAAAAGAAAATGGAAATATTTTACAACTTTGGTATGAAGATATAAATGAACTAAAGATAGTTATTCAAAGTTTAATTTTAAATTTTAATAACATTGTGGTAAAAAATATTGATATAAAATATTCACAAGTATTAGAATTGCTTTATTCTCTTGGATTTGTTGAAATTGTTAAGCAATTTGAAATGTTCAAAAGTATTACTTAAAAAAAACCTCCTTGATATTAATATAATTATGTGACATAATTAACTAATAATCAAGAGAGGTTTTATTTTCCCTACTATCTCTTAATCTTTTATTAATTCAAATAACTTTTGAGCAGCTCTCATTGGTCCCTCTTTTTCCATTCCCTTTATACCTAATTGAGTTTTTATTTGTCCTACTTTTACACCTTTAGCAAACATCTCCTTAAAGAATCTTTCAATTAGGATATTAGTTTCTTCTTGTTTTTGAACAGGACCAAATGGATTTGCAAAGTAAGAATCTACTATCCCTACTTCACTTGTAGTTCCTTTAGCCATTCTTCTACCAGCTTTAAATACATCTATTGCCTCTTCTATCGAAGTGAAAAATTCTAATTCGTTTTCTTCAGCACTATCATAGTTGTTAGCATAGAAAAAGAAATCTATTGGGTATCCTCTCATAATATCTGCATATGATGATATAGGGATAATAATTCTTGAGTTTTTCTTATCTGGATTCATAAATATACTTCTATCTATCTCTTTATAAGCATAACCAGTATCTAGGTCATCTAGTCTTACAAAGGCTCCTATCTCAGTTCCATAACCTAATGGAGCTCCACCTTTAGGATTTAAAAGAAGTGTTCCCATATCATCAAATATAACCTTCATATCCTTTACATATTGCTCACTTAAGTTTCTAAACGCCTCTAAACTTTCTGATTTTCCAGCTCCACTATCTCCCATAATAACTACATTGTATTTTTTTCCATTTTTCATGACAATATTTACCATAGCTCCATGTATAGGAAGTCCACCTTTTTGAATCATTCTTAGATTATGAAGAGTTAAAATCATCTTTTTCATATATCCAAAATAATCTATATCCTCACCATAATTAGCATATCCAATTAGCATGTTATTCTCTTTATCATCATAAAATACTGTTTTCATCTCATTATCATAATCTTTTACACCATATACATATATGATATCTGGTTTTCTATTTTTATACTCCTCTTCTCTTGCAAGCTCAAAAAGATTACAAAGAGCTATTCCCTGTGACATAAAGAATCTATTAAAATAGATAAAAGCAAGAGATTCTCCAACTTTTGCTGGATAACAGAACCAGTTTTCTTCATTTATACAAATATCCTTTAAAGGATTTTCATAAACCTCTTTGAATATTCCTGTTCTTGTGTTTCTTTTAGGATAAGTTATAAATGGTGGTTGTAATATTATTGTTTCAATAAAAGGTATTCTCTCTAAGAAAGAGTACTCAGCTGGACAAGTTCTATTCATATCATTTAAGATAATTCCAGCATTGATACCAGCACTAAGTTGTCTATAAACTCTATGCTTATATCCCATAACAGTTTCCTCTATCTTTCTATATGTACTAAGAATAAGATTTTTAAAGTTATTTATAGCATCTATAAAGTTTACATTTTGAAGTCCTTCTCCCTTTTTGCTATTTCTAACTATTGCATATCTCTCATATTTTCTCCAAAATGTGTATAAATTTTCTATAAATTCAACAAAGGTATTTCTATCCTCTAATAATCTTGCATATTTCTCATCTAATTTTGCTACCTCTTCAGCTTCTAAAACTATAAGTAATTTGAAAATTTTTGTAATTTCCTGAACTAGATTTACATTCTTTCCACAACAATCTCTAATATAAAGATATACTGGTGTTTCCTTCTTTTCAATTTTCTCTATAAAAGCAGTTAAAACTCTTTTAAATCCATCACTTTCTAATAATGATTCAGCATTATTACAAAATTTAACTGTAAAATTTATTGTAATGCTATTTCTATTGATTGTTGCTTCTTGTCTCATTGTAAAATTCCTCCTAAGATATATTCTAGATATACCTTATCATATAAAAAGCTTAAAGTCAAGTACAATTGTAAATTATTTTTCAATTTATATTTTTTATAAAAATTCTTTTTTGAATATATAGTATAAAAAATAGGCTACTCTTCCAATATAAAAATTTAAGAATTTCTAGCCTATTTATTCTATCTTTTAATTATTTTTTTTATTTTCTCTAATCTCTTTTATATTTCCATTTTCCATTACTACAATTCTGTCAGATATCTTATTAACAAAATCTATCTCATGACTAACAATAACCATTGTCATATCTGTAGTATCTCTTAAATTTTGTATTACGTTTAATACCTCATTTACCATCTCTGGATCTAAAGCTGAAGTAGGTTCATCAAATAATAATACCTCTGGATTTTTTGCCATAGCTCTTGCTATAGCTACTCTTTGTTTTTGTCCTCCTGAAAGTGCTTTAGGATAAAAATTAGCTCTCTCTTTTAATCCTACTCTCTCTAAAAGTTCCAATCCAATTTTTTTAGCTTCCTCTTTAGGCATTTTATCCACAACAACTAAAGATTCCATAATATTTTGTAAAGCTGTTTTATGTGGAAAAAGGTTAAAAGATTGAAATACCATACCCATCTTTTTTCTATCTGGAGTTTCTACAGTTCCACCATCTATCTCTTCTAGTCCTATCATACATCTAAGTAAAGTTGATTTCCCTCCTCCAGAAGCTCCTATTATAGAGATAACCTCTCCCTTTTCAATATCTAAGTTTACACCTTTTAATATTTTTATATTTCCTTCATAATTTTTATACAAATCTCTTATCTTTATAATCATTATATCATCACCTTTTTCTCCATTCTCTTAAAGAAAATTACTACCACAGTTGAAAGTATTAAATATACTGCTGCACAAATAACAAATGGAGTTATTGAGAAATCTCTAGTTACTATCTCTCTTGAATTTCTAAGTATCTCTGCCATTCCTATAGCTGATATAAGAGATGTATCTTTTATTAGGGCTATTGCTTCATTACCTAGAGGTGGTAATGCTGTAATAAGAGCCTGAGGAACTATTATTCTTATCATAGTTTGCCAATAACTCATTCCTAAAACTTTAGCAGCTTCATATTGACCTTGATCTATACCTAAAATACTTCCTCTAAATATTTCACAAAAATATGCTGTATAATTGATTATAAAAGTAAGTGCTGCAGCTGTAAAAGGAGATAAAGTAATTCCTACTACAGGTAATCCATAATATACAAAGAATAGTTGTAATAATAATGGTGTTCCTCTAAAAATCCAAGTATAAACTTGTATTCCATTATTTAAAAGAGAATTTTTTGATATTCTTCCCAATGAAAGAATAACTCCTAATGGTAGTGAAAACACCATTGTAATTATGTATAACTTTACTGTTAATCCCAACCCCTGCAATATAAATAAAATATTATTTTCCATTCTTTATCTCCTTTTTTTATTATTTACCTAACCATTTTGCTTTTATTTGTTCAAATGTTCCATCAGCTTTCATGGCATCTAATTGTTTATTGATTTCTTCTACAAGAGCTTTATCTTGTTTTCTAAGTGCTACTCCATAACTTTCTTCTGCTAAAGTTTCTACTGAATAGTTAAGAGTTGATTTTTTAGCATTGTAATATTTTCCTGAAATTTCATCCATTACTACTGCATCTAATCTTCCAGCTTCTAAATCCATAAGAGCTTCAACATTTGTAGCGTATTTTTTTAACTCTTTTATCTCACTTCTAATTGGATTGTCCTCTACTGATTGAGCTCCTGAACTTCCTAATTGTACCCCTACAACTTTTCCTGCTAAGTCTTGAACTTTTGCTTGAGGTTCTCCTTTTCTAGTGAAAATTATTTGATTATCAGATAGATATGGTTTAGTAAAAACTACTTGTTTTTTTCTAGCTGGAGTAATAGTCATTCCATTCCATACCATATCTATATTTTTACTTCTTAGATCAAATATTATAGCATCCCATTCACATGGTTTAAATCTTGCCTCTACTCCCATTCTTGAAGCTACTTCTTTAGCTAAATCAATATCTAATCCTACTATTTCTCCACTTTCATCTCTATATCCCATAGGAGCAAAAGTAGCATCTAATCCAACAACAAAATATCCTTTTTTCTTAACATCTTCTAAAGAATTATCAGCACCAAAAGAACTTACAAAAACACTCACCATTAACATTAAACACATTATTAATTTTTTCATTTTAATTCCCCCTTATAAAATTTAAATAAAAAAGCCATCTGTTTTATCCAGATGGCTTTACTTTAATTATGAAATCTTTCTGCTTTACCATCATAGATACACTCCTCTTAATTTGCATGCCAATCAGAGTCTGTATCTATGAAACAACTTTCACATAACAAACTCTCTACCTATGATGGTGATGATGTATTGTAGTTAAATTTAGTAAAACAAAATTTCCTTTCATAATAATCTCCTTTTAAAATTTTTATATGTGTTATAATACACCTATATTATATTTTTGTCAAGTTTTTTTATCTAAAATTTATTTCTCCATTTTCTAGTGAGTCTACAACAGCTAGTGATTCTACTCTTATTCCCTGCTCTTTTAACATTTTTTCTCCCCCTTGGAATCCTTTAGTTACAGCTATTCCAGCTCCCATTACTTGAGCTCCAGCCATCTCTACAAGCTCCTTTAATCCTAAAACAGCATTTCCCATAGCTAGAAAATCATCTATTATTAACACTTTATCTTGAGGTTGTAAAAAATCCTTTCCTACACATATAGTGTAATCTTGGTTTTTAGTAAATGAAAAAACTTTTGTAGTATAAAAATCTGACATTGTAGATGGTACTTTCTTTTTAGCAAATACTAAAGGTACGTGAAAAGCGTAAGCAGCTGCAAGTCCAATAGCAATTCCAGAAGCTTCAATAGTAAGGATTTTATTAATTTCTACTCCTTCAAATCTTCTTTTAAATTCCTCTCCCATTTTCA
>DXSD01000116.1 GCA_019410665.1 Fusobacterium sp. | reverse complement strand
ATATATAATTGATATTTATATCATAAAAATATAATATGTGTTTTTTTTAAAAATAATTTTAAATTAAACATAAAGTGAAAATTATAGTTTTATTTTCTAAAATTAATCAAAGATATAAAAAAATGTTTAAAAATAGAATATGAAACATATTAAATATAAAGTATAAAAATATTAATAATATATAATATATATTAAAAATTTCGGTAAAAGTGCATGGAAAATAATTTTGTAATAAAAAAGGCTTATTTGATGAAAAATAAGCCCTAGAAAGGAGATTAGTATATTATTTTTAATCCATTTTCAATACAGGTAATCTCTATTGGAGAGCTTGGTCCAGGTTCTCCATCAATATCTGAATTTAAAGTTTTATCAAAATATTCAACAAGAAATTTTTTACTTTTAAAATGGATAATATCTTTAGGTTTTTCTAAATGTTCTGATTTAAAAAACTCAAAAAATGAAAGTAAAGCTAAGTGTAAATTTTCTCCCTTTAAAATAATTACATCTAATAAACCATCATTTATCTCACTTTTGTAAGATATATTAATATTTCCAGCAGTCCTTCCATTAAAAGTAAAAAAGATAAGGGCATTTCCCTCATAGGAAAATTCATCAGAGGTAACTTTAATATCTATTTTTTTAAAAGATGGTAACTCCTTTATACCATTTAAGTAGTAAGCCATCTTTCCTAGAATATTTTTCAGGTGTGTAGGTGTTTTTTGAGAGATATCAGTAAAGAGTCCAAAACTAAAGACATTTATAAAATATCTATCATTAGCTTTTCCTAAATCTATCTCTTTAACCTCACCGTTTAAAATTTTATCACAAGCTTCTCCAATGTCTGAAGGCATACCAATGTGTTTTGCAAAATCATTAGCTGTTCCTACTGGTAAGATAGCAAGTGGAATATCTAGATTCTTTTCTTTCATAAGATTGATGATCTGATTTATTGTTCCATCTCCACCAGCTCCTAAGATGTGATGGAAAGTGTTGTCAATGTCTAGGAAAGCATCTGAAAGCTCTTGCTCTGTTGAAATTCTGTAAGGGATGATAGTGTAACCATAAGATTGATACTTAGAAATAATTGTATCAATATTTTTTGTGACTACTCCCTCTCCTGAGAATGGGTTGTATATAAATTTTACTTTTTTCATAGAACACCTCAAAATACTTTGATTTTATTTATTTTATACTATATAGTAACATATTTTTTGAAATTTATGTATAAAAATTAGTTGAAATTTGGTATAATTAAAATGGGTAAGTTTTAGTTATATGAGGGGGATTTATGTTAAGAAAAATACAAAGAATTATGGATATCTATAATTCAAAAAAAAAGATTAAAAGAAAAGCAAAAGCTTTAGGAAAAAATATCATAATTAATGATAGGATTAGAATAAATAGCAACACATATCTTGGAAATAATATATTGATAAATGGATTAACTATAAGAGAAAGTGGGAAGGTAGTTATTGGAAATAATATATCTATAGCAAATGGATGCTTAATTTTAACAGGAAATCATGATTATAAAAATGGATTACCATATAGTGAAGAAAATATAAATAAAGCTGTAATCATAGAAGATAATGTATGGATAGGACAAAATGTTACGATTTTAGGAGGAGTAACTATAGGAGAGGGTGCTGTAATACAAGCTGGAGCCATAGTTATTTTTGATATTCCACCTTTGGCTATTGCCGGGGGAAATCCAGCTAAACCATTTAAATTTAGAGATAAGCAAAACTACGAAAGATTGAAGAGAGAGAAAAAAGTTAATATTTTTACCCATAGTAAATGGCATATTTTAAATAGTTATTAGAGGGAAAGAAAGATGAAAAGAGAAGAAAAGGTAATATATAATCCAGAAAAAGAAAGTTATACAAAAATAGTTATACCTAAGTTTTCTAAAAGAATAAAATTTTATTTAGGACTAAGAAGATATCCTGGTTATAATGTAAAGTATATGGTAGATTTATTAAATACTAATGGAATAAAAACATTTGAGATTTTATCTTATTCTAAATATATGACAGAAACTAAGGAGTTAAAGGGAAAAACTTTATTTGAAACTTTAAAAAATGAAAAGAATTATGAAAAAATTGAAGAGTTATTAGAAAAGTATAGTTTGATTGTAGCTAAGATAATTAGTTTAGGAATATATTTTGGAGATTTTAACTATTTTAATTTTATTTTAAAAGATAATGAAATTTATGTAATTGATTTAGAAGATTATAGAAAAGATTTTTTATGTAGATTTAGAAAAAAAGATATGATGAGAAGATTAAAGAATAAATTATGCTATATGAAAAGTATGTTAGAGAGAGATGAAGAAATTTTTGATGGGGATAGGATATATCAAAAAATATTGCAAAAGGTAGAGGAATGATATAATGTTAAGAAGAATAAATAGAGTTTTTCAAGATTATATGAGAGAGAAAAGATTAAAGTTTGGAAAATGGTTATGGGATAGAAAAGAGAATAAAGAGGAAATAAAATCTGGGAACTTTATAGAAAATAATAATATAAAATCTATTCTTTTTTTAAGATATGATGGAAAAATAGGAGATATGGTAATAAATACTCTTATGTTTAGAGAAATAAAGAGAAGATATCCGTATATTAAAATAGGAGTAGTAGCAAGAGAGAGCAATGCAGAGATAATAAAAAATAATAGTAATGTAGATAGAATATATATCTATAAAAAAGATAGAAAAGAGATCTTAAAATTAGCTGAAAAGATTTCAGAAGAAAAATATGATTTATTAATAGATTTTTCTGAAATGTTAAGAGTAAATCAGATGATGCTTATAAATAAATGTAATGCTAGATTTAATATGGGACTAGATAGAGAAGCTTGGCAGTTATTTGATATAAGTGTCAATAGTGAAAAGGATTTTAAATGGACAGATCATATTACTGAAAGATATTCTGCTTATTTAAGAAAGTTAGGGATAATTGAGAATATAGATGTAAATTATGAAATTGTTGTTCAAAAAGAAAATATTGATAATGAATTTTTTGAGAAATTAAATGAAAATGTAGTAGTTTTAAATCCTTATGGAGCTAGTAAGCATAAAAGTTTTTCTATAAATACATTAGAAAAAATTATAAGATATTTAGAAAAATATAAGGTTAAAGTTATAGTTTTATACTATGGAGATAAGTATAAAGAGTTAGAGGAATTAAAAGAATATAAGAATGTGTATCTTCCTAAAAGAATTGAGAGTATAAATGATAGTGTTTTTTTAATAAGTAAAGCTAAATTAGTAATAACTCCAGATACTTCAATAGTACATATAGCTTCAGCCTTAGAAAAAGATAATATATCAGTATACCCACCTAATGGAGGAAAATTTGGTGTAGATCATCTAGTTTGGGCTCCAAAATCAAAGGGAACTCATGTAATTTTTTGTGAAGATAAAAAAAGTAAGCATGATGAGATAGATATAAATACTTTTAACTTTGATGAGATGAAAGAGTTGATAGATAAATTAATAAAGGAATAATATTATGAAAAAGGATTATAAAAAAAATCAATATAAAGGATATGATCTATATTTTTATGAAGATAAATTTCTAGATATTGGAAAAAAAATAATAGATAAAAAGTATACAGAGAAAAAAATTTTAAAGGATACTCGGAGAAATTTTGTAGAGATTATAGAGATAGATCAAGTAAGTTATGTTTTAAAAGAAAATAGAAATGAGCATATTATTCCCCAAAGAAAAGTAATGACTTTATTTAAAAAGGGAGAAGCTTTAAGTACACTAGTTAATTTAACAGAGTTAAGGGATAAAGGAATAGATAATTTTGTAGCTCCATTTTTAGTAATTAATAAGAGAAAAAATGGAATGATAGTCTATTCTGTATTAGTGATGGAAAGTATTGATGGTGTAGAAAATAGAGAGTATTTAAAAGATATAATTGAGTTGATGATAAAACTTCATAAGTTAGGAGTCTATCATGGAGATTTTAATCCAGGAAATTTTTTGATAGAAAATGGAAAGGTTAGAATAATAGATACTCAAGGGAAAAAGATGAGATTTTTTAATTATAGAGCTCACTATGATATGCTTACTATGAAGATAGATTCATATCAAGAGATGGAATATCCATATAGGAAAGATTTGATGTATTATTTTGTTTATGGAGTGAAAAAGCTAAAGAAATTAAAGTTCATTGAAAAGATAAAAGAAAAGAAAAAAGAATTAAGAGGTAGAGGATGGAAAATCTAAAAAAGAAGATACTTTTCTATAATGGAAGCTTGAGAATGGGTGGAATAGAAAGGGTATTGGTAGAGGTATTACAAAATTTAGATAAAGATAAATACGAAATAGATTTAGTAATAGAAGATGGGATAAGAAGTTTAAATGTATTTGAAAAAGATATTCCTAAATATATAAATCTCTATTATTTAAAATCAGAAGAGTTAATTCAAAAAACTGATTGGTATAGACAGAGAAAAAAAAATCCGCTATATAGAGCAATTTATCAATTGATGATGGGATATGAGGGATATATAAAGAGAAAAAAATTAAAAGAATTAGGTAAAAAGAAGAAGTATGATGTAGTTATAGATTTTGATATGGGATTATCAAAGTTTATAGATTTAATAGAAACAAACAAAAAAATAGCTTGGGTACATTCTAATATAGAAAGTTGGTATAAGAAAAAAGATAGAATAGAAAGATTGGGAAAAAGATTAAGTAAATATGATAAGATTGTTACTATTTGTGATGCTATGAAGGATAGTACAATAAAACTTTATCCTTTTTTAAAGGAAAAAATAACAAGAATATATAACCCATTTAATTTTGAAAGAATACGAAGATTGGCAGAAGAAAAAGTTGATAGAGAATTAGAAGATTATCTTAATGAAAAATATTTTGTTTCTGTAATGAGATTAACAGTAGATTCAAAAGATTTTAATACTTTGATAAAAGGATTTAAATTAGCTAAAGAAAAAGGAATAAAGGAAAAATTATATGTTTTAGGAGATGGGCCAGATAAGGAGCTGATAAAAGAGTATATAAAAAAGGAAGAAATGGGAAATGAAATATTTTTATTAGGAAATATAAAAAATCCATATCCTTGGATAAAAAATTCAGAAGCTTTAATTCATAGTTCAAAGTATGAAGGACTTCCTACAGTATTGATAGAAGCACTCATTTTAAATAAGTTAGTTATTTCTTCTGATTGTCCAACAGGACCAAGAGAGATATTAGAAAATGGAATATTAGGTGAACTTTATAATATTAGTGATTATAAGGAATTGGGGAGATTATTAATAGAGAAAAAAGAAAAAACTTTTAATGACGAGAAAATAAAAAAGTATAACATTAATGAAGTTATAAAAACATATGAAAAAATTATAGATTAGGAGCTGTCTCTTATA
>DXSD01000115.1 GCA_019410665.1 Fusobacterium sp. | reverse complement strand
CCTGTAAACAGTGTTAAATTTTTAAAATTTACATCTAATTCTTTTAAACTTTTAAAATTTTTTATTTTAATCTCATTAAACATTTTTTATCTCCTCTAATAAAAAACTTAATTTTTCAAATCTAGTTTTTACAGCTTTTCTACTGTTAGTTCCCTTAGTAACAGCTTCTTCAAACTCTACACTTCTTAGTAAATCTTTATATTTTTCTACTAATAATTCTCTATTATTATAAATCTTTTCTTTTTCTTCATTAGTTAGATTACTTATTAAGACAGTCCATATTTCAAATAATGAACGATTTAATGTAGCTGTTTTAGTTTCATCAACAATTTTCTTATTAAATAAAGTTCCTACTTCAAAAATCTCAGCTAAAAACTTTAAGCTCTCAAAAAACTCCTCTTTCAAGTTATTAAATTTATCTTCTGTAAACTCCTCTTGATCTATTAACTCCATAGTTTTATCTAAAAATTTTGACAATTCTATCTCTTTTTTATAAAACTCTTCATAAGAATTCAGTTTAAAAGCTATATACCTTAAAACTAACTCTCTATCTAGCATTCTTTGAGTTTTTATCTTTACAATATTTTTAAATATATCATCCTCTACTATCTCTTTTAAATATCTAACTCCATTATTTTTTTGATTTAAAGCTTGTCTTATCTCTTGAGAGTTTAGAGTTAATCCTCCTGTATTTATTCTATTAAATATAGAATATCTTACCTCTTTAGGTGTTTGTGGTTCTATTTGATATGTGTTTATCTGTGTTTCTTCAATAATTCTCTCAATACTTCTTCCTAACTCACTATATTTTTTTCCGTTTAATTCAGTTAAAAATTCTAAATTAGATAATCTTAATTTATCTTCAACTATAAATTTTTTAAAAGTAGATAACCTTTGTAACCCATCTATTACTATCCACTTATTATCATCACTTACATCAAAGTAAAAAATAGGAAGTGGTAATCTCAATATGATAGATTCTATTAGTCTACTCATTTTTTTTCTATCCCATAAATCTGGGTTTCTTTGAAACTCTGGAGTTAAATCTATCTCTTCATACTTTAATCTTTTTATAAGACTTTCCAATGAAATTACTTTATTACTTACCTTTATACTTTTTATATCAAAAGGATTAGTTATATTTAACTCTTCTGAATCTCCTTCAATCTCTTTTTCAAATTCAACTTCTCCCATACTTCACTTCCTTATATTTTCATACATTTTATTTTTTTAGTATAATACATTATTTATCTATTTTACTCTCTATTAACTCTAATAATTGTTCTTTTTTAGTTCTTTCTATTTCTTTATTACGTCTAATATAATTCTTCAATTTTGCAATTTTATTTTCAAATAAATATAAATCTCTATCTATACTATCTAATAATTTTCTTTTTTCTAAGGTATCAAAATTTAACTTTCCTATTTCTTCCTTTAAAATTTCTACTTTTAATTCGTCTTCTAACTTTGAAGTATTATTTTTATCTTTTCCCTTTTGTTCATTATTTTCTTGTTTATTATTTTCATCTGATTTCTTTTCTTTGATTGAGAATTTTTCTTTTAGTTCATCAGCATGATTTTCTAACTCTGGAAACAGTACAGATTTTTTTATCCCTAAAAATTCTAATTCTTTTAACAAACTTAATTTTGCATCCTTTGAAATAATTATCCTTTTTGAAGCTTCTATAAAAAAAGAGCTTTTCTTGATTGGGATAAGATTATCTAAATTTCCTTGCCCACTATTATTTGAGCAACATAAAAATAAACCATGTTGAGCTATTATCCTTGGATTATTTAATTTTGGATTAATTAATACATATTTTTTATTTAAAATATTTTCTATTGTTGTTCTATCATTATAAATTATATTTTCCTTATTTAAAAGTTTTTCAAAGTCTTGGATAGTTCCATTATTTTTTAAATATGAAAAAGTTGCTACAATATTCTCATCATTTATATCATATTCTACATCTTCTTCAAAAATAAAAACAACTCCATCTTTATCAGGATTACCCTGACAAGCAAAATACAAAGCAACTAGAGGATTTGTTGTTATATCTATCAACCTCGTAGGAATTCCATAGTGCTGCATCAATATTAATTTTTCAAGACTATTATTACAATTTAAAAAATCACTTGGCTTTCTATTAATAATCTCATTATTTAATTTTTCTTCATTTAAAAGTAAATTTTCTCTGAATAAACTACAGCTTATTTCCCATTCTTCATTAGACTGTCCTCTATAATAAATTTTTTTATTTTTTACATTTTCCTCATCTTTATTTAAAACAGTATCAGATTCTTCTTCTAATTCTTCTTGCTCATCATCATTACTCGTTGAAAACTCTTTATTTTTATGAGTTAAAACTAATGTATAAAAATCTCTTAAATTATTTATTATATATTTCTTATTATGTGTTGAATTTTCGTCTTTTATATAAGGAATTTCTCCCTTAAATTCACTGTAACTATCAATATCCACTTTTTCCTCCATAAATATTTTTATACTTCATCTTCTATTTTAAACAGATATTTCTCCATTCATTAATCTTGGTAATAAATAATCTCTTAATTTTTGTAGTTTTTCTATTTCTTTTCTATTGTTTTCAATCTGATTCATTATTGAATTACTTACTTTTCCAAATTTTTTATAAATATTTTCTGGTGAAATTACAATATCATATTCTTCTAAAATTTTCCCATTTACTCTTTGTCTTCCAGAGCTTCCATTCATATTATTTATAGCATAATCTAAAAAATTTTTACTTCTAGCTATAAAATATGAAAGTTCTTTTGGAATATTATTTTGGCTTCTTAAAATATTAAATTCTGTTGAACCCCATCCAATATCATTATCTTCTAAAAAATTAACATATCCAATTTTTCCATTTTCTAAACAAGGAGTTATTCTAGCCATTAGAGTATCTTTATTTTTAAATTTTGTTCCTGTTCCTGTAAATTCTCTTTCATAATACTCAGATATTATAGAACTTGTTTCAGATAAACACTTCATTTCTATATAAATTTTTTTTTCTAATTTTTTAAGATTTTCTTTGGGATTTATTTCAATTATCTCTCCTAATTTTCCAACTCTCCATCTTTCTGGAATCTCTCCCAGCTCACTTTTAATCATCTTTCCACCACTACTTTTATAAGGTTTTCCCTCTTCATTCGGAAATTCAAAATCAATAAACCATCTTTTAAATAAAGTTTGAGCTGTCTCTTCTAAATTCTGATTTATCTTTCTATTTAATTCAATTTTCTCATCTAATAAAGATAAAATTGAAGCTATTTTATCTTGCAATTTTAAATTTGGTAAAAAAATTTCATATTCTTTTAAGTCATTTATTGTTATCTGAGATTGAGCTGAACCACTATCTAATATTCTAAGATTTTTATTTTTTAATAGATAATATAAAAATTTTTTATTAATATCATTTTTTAATAACAATATTATACTTAAATTTGTTATAAAAGATTTTGGTGGAGAAATTTTTACATCTCCTGTTCCTCCTACTCCTCGTGCAACTACTATAATTTCTTCTTCCTCTAACATATATTCATCATAATATCCTGTTATTCTATATCCACTAAAAATTGGATATCCATTTTCTTTTATTTTATCTTTTTTAGGCATTTTTCCATATTTTAAATTAGCTATCTCTCCTAGCTTTACCTTTCTCCATCCCTCTTTTAACTCTTCCATCTCTTCTCCATTCATTAACCATCTTATAATTTTTATCTTCTATATCTCAAATCCTAGCTCTTTTAAATTAGCTCTTATCTCATCTTCTAGCTCTTTACTTCTTTTGAAGTACTCTCCTAATTCAGTGGTAAGATTTTTCATTTTCTCTTCATAAGGGGTTTTATCCTTTTCCTCTTCCTCTACTCCTACATATCTTCCTGGAGTAAGGATATAATCATTTTCCTTTATATCTTTAAGAGTAGCACTTTTACAGAAACCTTGTACATCTTGATAGCTCTCTTCTCCTTTATAAGTTCCTCTCCACATATGGTAAGTGTCAGCTATTTTAGTTATTTCCTCTGGAGTTAATTCTCTCAAACTTCTCTCTACTAATTCTCCCATTTTTCTAGCATCTATAAATAATACTTCATTCTTTCTATTTCTTTGTTTTGAATTTTCTTTATTTCTATTTAAAAACCAAAGGCAAGCAGGTATTCCTGTAGTTAAAAATAGTTTATCTGGAAGAGCAACTATACAATCTACAATATCAGCTTCCAACATATTTTTTCTTATCTCTCCCTCTCCAGAAGTATTAGATGAAAGAGAACCATTAGCTAAAACAATTCCAGCACTTCCATTTGGAGCTAAGTGATGAATCATATGTTGAAGCCAAGCATAGTTAGCATTTCCCTCTGGTGGAGTTCCATATTTCCATCTTACATCACCATCTAAAGATTCATGCCAATAATCTTTTACATTAAAAGGTGGGTTAGCCATAATATAGTCCATCTTTTTATCTTTATGTTGGTCTTTAGTAAAAGTATCTGCAGGTTCTATTCCTAAATCTACTTCTATTCCTCTAATAGCTAAGTTCATCTTACAAAGCTTCCAAGTAGTTCCATTACTCTCTTGTCCAAATACAGATATATCTCCAATTTTTCCACTATGAGCCTCTATAAATTTTTCAGATTGTACAAACATACCTCCACTTCCACAAGCTGGGTCATATACTCTTCCTTTTGTTGGCTCTAAACACTCTACTATTGTTTTTACAATGCACTCTGGAGTATAGAATTGTCCACCATTTTTCCCTTCTGAATTTGCAAATTTTCCCAAGAAAAATTCATATACCTGTCCTAGTATATCCTGTCCCTTTTCATTTTTTCCTTGTAAATTTATTCCCCCAATTATATCTATTAATTCTCCTAATTTTCCTTTATCAAGTAATGGATTAGAATATACTTTATACAATACATCTTTTAAGCTTTTATTCTCTTTTTCTATAGCTCTCATAGCATCATCTATTTTTATTCCTATCTCTGGAGTTTTAGCTACTTTTACTATCTCATTCCATCTTGCTTCTTGAGGAACCCAGAAAATATTCTCAGCTGTATACTCATCTCTCTCCTCTTCAAATCCCTCTCCTTCTGCTACTAACTCTTGATATTTTTTTTCAAAACTATCACTTATATATTTTAAAAATACTAATCCCAGAACAACATATTTGTATTCTGCTGGATCCATATTATTTCTTAATTTATCACAGGCTTTCCATAAATTCTCTTTAAAATTATCTTTTTCTACTGCCATTTCTTCCTCCAAATTATGCTTTCATATTAACTTAATACCTTTCAATCTCTATTATACTGTATAAAGAATTAATTTACAAATAAAAAAGGACTTTAGAAAAACAACAATCTAAAGTCCTTTTTGTATTATTAAATGTGTTTTATATAGCTAAGCTGAGAAAAGTTCACTATCTTTTAGATAGGCTTCTCTATTATTAAAGATTTTTA
>DXSD01000114.1 GCA_019410665.1 Fusobacterium sp. | reverse complement strand
AAAAAACTGATTAATAGGAATTTTTTAAAAATCATTGACAAATGAAAGAAAATTTTATATAATCAAATAAAATAAATGTAGAATAGTAGTATAGTAGGAATAAAAAAGATTTTTGTAGGATTGTAGGATAGTAGGAAAATAAAATAGTAGTTTAATTATAGGAAGATTTTTCCTATAATATTTTCATATATTTTGTTAATTACCTTTTTACAATCTTTGTAAAAAGGTTTTTTTATTTCCTCAAAAGGAGGATTTTATGAAAAAAATGTTTTTACTTGTGATGATTTTTACCTTGGGGATTTTAACCTTTGCTAGTGACAAAAGTTTTGAAATTGGGATAACTCAATTTGCTGAACACCCAGCTCTAGATGCTGTAAGAAAGGGATTTGAAGATGAGCTAAAAGAACTTGGAGTAAATGCTAATATAGATTATAAAAACTCTCAAGGAGATACAGGAACAGCTGGAATGATAGCTCAAAAATTTGCAGCTGATAAAAAGGATCTGATTTTTGCAATAGCAACTATCTCAGCTCAATCAGCTAAACAAGCTACCTCTGATATACCTGTACTTTTCAGTGCTGTGACTGACCCTGTACATTCACAACTTGTAGATTCTTTAGAAAGTGTAGGAGGAAATGTAACTGGTACAAGTGATGCTACTCCTATTGACAAACAATTAGCCCTTTTTAAAGAGTTAGATAAAGATGTAAAAAAAGTAGCAATTATCTATAATACAAGTGAGTCTAATTCAGAGATTCAAATAGCTAAAGCTAAAGAGGCTGGAGAAAAACTTGGAATAGAGATTGTTCCTGTAGGAGTAAATAATATAAATGATATACCACAAGCTGTTAACTCAGTAGTAAGAAAGGTTGATGGTTTCTACTCTATTACAGATAACATAGTAGCTTCAGCTATAAACTTAATTTCTAAAACAGCTATAAAAAATAAAAAATTAACTGTTGGTGCTGAGGAAGCTCATGTACAAGGAGGTATCTTAATAACAGATGGTATTAGTTACTATGAGCTTGGAAGACAAACAGGACGTATGGCTAAAGAGATCTTAGTAGATGGTAAAAAGCCAGAGAATATGCCAGTTGAAACTTTAGAAAAAACTACAAAAATAGTTAATAACAGTACTCTTAAAAAACTAAAACTTTCTAAAGAGAGTGAAGTTTTTTCTGGAGCTACATTTATAGACTAGAAAGGGGATTGAAATGGGAGCATTATTATCAATATCATTAGAACAGGGACTTGTCTTTGCTGTTCTTGCAATAGGGGTATTTATTACATATAAAATTTTAGATTTTCCAGATTTATCTGTTGAGGGAACTTTTCCCTTTGGAGCTTTTATCTTTTCTAAATTTATGTTATTAGGATTAGAGCCCATAACAAGTACAATTTTAGCTTTTATCTTTGGTTCAATAGCTGGGATTATAACCTATGCTCTTCACATAAAAATGAAGATAGCTCCTATCTTAGCTGGAATTTTAACTATGACTATTCTTTATTCAGTTAACTTAAGAGTAAATGGAAAAGCTAATATACCTCTATATAATTACTCTACCATCTTTGACTATGGAAGTGTAATCTTTATCTTGGTAATAATTGTTCTCTTAATTAAGTTTTTAATGGATCTGTTTTTAAAAACAGAGAGAGGATACCTACTTATAGCCACTGGTGATAATGAAACTCTAGTTAAAGCTTTAGGAGTTAACTGCAATACTTATAAGCTTTTGGGACTTATGTTATCTAATGGTTTAGTAGCTGTATCTGGAGCTCTTATGGGGCAGTTACAAGGTTTTGCAGATATAAATATGGGAGCTTCTATAATAGTATCTGCACTTGCTTCTATAATAATAGGAGACACATTTTTAAAAAATTCAAAAAGATTAAATGGAACAACTAGAGCTATATTAGGAGCTATTGCATATAAAATTATTGGTGGATTAGCTTTAGAAGTTGGCCTTGCTCCTACTGATTTAAAAGCTATCAGTGCTATTATAGTTATTCTTTTTATTGGATATAACAATGTTTCGATTTTAGATTTTGTAAAAAAGGGAGGAAAAAAAGATGCTACAAATAAGAAATTTATCAAAGAGTTTTAATATAGGAAGTGAAAATGAAACTACTATATTCAGTAATTTTAATTTCACTGTAAAAGAGAGTGAGTTTGTTGCTATCTTAGGTTCTAATGGTTGTGGAAAATCTACCCTTTTTAACTTAATCAGTGGTTCTTTAGAAAGTGATAATGGTTCTATAATTTTAGATGGAGATGAGATAGGAGATCTTAAAGAGGAGAAGAGAGCCTTTGGAATAGGAAAAATACATCAAGATCCATCTAAGGGTGTTTCTCCATCTCTTACTATTTTAGAGAATATCTCTTTAGCAAGTAAAAAGTGTGAGAAATTCTCTTTAAGAAAACTTATTAAAAGAGATAATACTCCTAAATTTATTGAGCTTCTTAAAGAGGTGGATTTAGGATTGGAAAACAAACTTGATACTCAGGTTAAATTCCTATCTGGAGGTCAAAGACAAGCTCTTTCTCTTTTAATGGCTACTATTAAAAAACCAAAGTTACTACTATTAGATGAGCACACTTCTGCCCTTGATCCTAAAACTTCTAAAGTTATTATGGAGAAAACTAAGGAGTTAATTAGCAAACAAAAAATAACAACTTTGATGATCTCTCACAACCTTAGAGATGCTATAAAATATGCTGATAGAATTGTTATGCTTGATAAGGGAAAAATTATCTTAGACATCCCTAGTAAAAATGTAAATGAAGAGGAGTTAGCTAAGATTTATACCTCTAAAATCAATAACTCTCCTATATCAATAGCTGTGTGATAATTGGCTCTCTTTATAGAAAACTCCCTCTCTTTATGTTATAATATAAGAGATGATTTAAGTATAAGAGGGGGTAAGAGATGAAACCTATTGGAATTGGAATAGATGATTTTAGAGAAATAATATTAACAAATAGTTTTTATATTGATAAGACGGGATTTATAGAGGATATTGAAAAAGATACTTCTAAGGTACACCTTATTACTAGACCTAGAAGATTTGGTAAGAGTCTAAATATGTCTATGTTAAAATATTTCTATAATATAGAAAATAGTGAGGAAAATAGAAAACTCTTCAATAATCTTTATATAGAAAAATCTCCAATATTTTCAGAACAGGGTAAATACCCTGTAATCTTTATCTCCTTTAAAGATATTAAAGCTGAATCTCTAGATAAAATGTATTTACAACTTAGAAGAAATTTTTCAGAGCTATTTGATAATTATAAATTTTTAAGAGAGAGCTTAGATGAGAGAGATTTAGAGATTTTTGATAGTGTTTGGAAAGAGAAAATTGATAGTAATTATAGCAACTCTTTAAAATTTTTAAGTAAGTGCTTAAATGAGTATTACAGTCAAGAGGTAATCCTATTAATAGATGAGTATGATACTCCTATAATTTCAGCTTATGAGTATGGTTACTATGATGAGATAAAAACTTTTTTTACCACAATGTATGGTAGTGTATTAAAAGGTAATCTCTCTCTAAGAAAAGCTGTACTCACAGGAATAATGAGAATATCTAAGGAAAATATCTTTTCTGGGTTAAATAATATTAAGGTAAACTCTATCTTAGAGAGTAGTTTCTCTGAGTATTTTGGGTTGACTGAAAAAGAGGTAGAGCAGTCTTTAAAAGATTATGAAATAGAGTATAAATTAGATGAGGTACAGACTTGGTATAATGGGTATAACTTTGGTGGAACTAGGGTATACAATCCATTTAGCATAACAAGTTATTTAGATAGAAGGAAAATCATGCCTTATTGGGTAAATACCTCTAGTAATACTCTTATTAATAAAGTTTTAAAAGAGGCTAACTCTTCCATATTTAAAGAGTTAGCTAAACTATTTCAAGGAGATGTAATAGAAAAAACTATTGATATCTATTCAAACTTCAATGAGTTAAAAAATACAGAACAAATTTGGTATCTACTAACTAATGCTGGATATCTAACTCCTGTAGAAGAGATAGATTATGATAAGTATAGTTTAAAAATTCCAAATGAAGAGGTACACTATTTCTTTGAGAGGGATTTTATAAAGTCTTTCTTAGGAGGTAGGGATGATTTCGATAATACTCTAAAATACTTTTTAGATGGAAATTTTGAAGATTTTACTTACGAGTTGGAAAAAGTACTACTGACTAATGTAAGTTGTTTTGATTTTTCAGCCAATGCAGATGAAGGATATTACCATGTATTTATCTTAGGAATGATGTTAGCATTGAGAAGAGAGTACCATGTACACTCAAATAGAGAGGCTGGAAGAGGGAGATTTGACTTAGTTATTGAACCTAAAGATAGAAGAAAAAATGGTTTTGTAATAGAGTTTAAAGCTCCAGATAGTGAAAAGAATTTAGAAAAAGAGAGTCAAGAGGCACTAAATCAGATAGAGAAAAACTCTTATGAAATGGAGCTAAAGGAAAGAGGAGTAGAAAATATCTACTGCGTGGGAATAGCTTTTCATAAGAGAGAATTTAAATTAGCTTGGAAACTTTTAAATCGTTAAATTAAATTTGACAAAAGTACTTTATAAGTGTATGATTTAATGAGAAATTAAAATATTATTAGGAGGAAATTAAGATGTCAAATTGTAGCACTTGTCCTTCAGGAAGTACTTGTACTAAAGATAAGGAAACTTGTGGGATTAAAAATAATCCGTTAAATCATATAAAAAAAGTAATTGGAATTATGAGTGGTAAAGGTGGAGTTGGAAAATCTACTGTAACTACTCTTTTTGCTAAAGAGTTAGCAAGAAAAGGGTATAAAGTTGGAATTATGGATGCTGATATTACAGGTCCTAGTATCCCTAGACTTATGGGAGTAGCTGGAGAGATGGCTATGGGAGATGGAACAAACATCATTCCTGTAACTTCAAAAGAGGGAATCAAGATAATATCTCTTAACTTATTATTACAAGATGAGAGTCAACCTGTTGTATGGAGAGGTTCTATCATCAGTAGTGCTGTAAAACAGTTTTGGGAAGAGGTACTATGGGGAGAATTAGATTATCTATTAATAGATATGCCTCCAGGAACAGGAGATGTAGCTTTAACTGTTATGCAATCTACACCTATTAATGGAGTAGTTATGGTTTCTGTTCCTCAAGATATGGTATCTATGATAGTTGCTAAAGCTGTTAATATGACTAAAAAACTAAATGTTCCTGTTGTAGGAGTAGTTGAAAATATGAGTTATATTATCTGTCCTGGTTGTGAAACAAAGATCAGTTTCCATGAAGAGAGTGGAGCTCACGACTTCTTAAAAGAGATGGGACTTACTCTTTTAGGAGAGTTACCTATGACTAAAGGTTTTGCTAGAATGACTAGAGGAGAAGAGTGTGCTGATTCAAATACACTTTTTGCTCCTATAGCTGATAAAATTTTAGATGAGATATCTAAATTATAATTTATCTAAATAAAATAAGTGGGAAACTAAGAGTTGCTCCAGACTACAAGAA
>DXSD01000113.1 GCA_019410665.1 Fusobacterium sp. | reverse complement strand
GATTGGAAGTAAAAGTTTTCTCCTTTTCTATTTAATAAACTAAATTTTTATTTTTATAAATAAGATTTTAAAATCTCAACTTTTCCTTTCAAAACTGTTTTTAACCCAGCTGGTATAAAATAAGTATCCCCTTTAACTATTGGGTAAGATTTTCCTTCTGAAACGATCTCTCCCTCTCCATCTAATATTGATAAAATTTTAAAGTTTCTATTAGTTTCATCTTCAAACTCTCCATCAATTAGATATTTATCTACATTGAAGTATTGACCTCTTACTAACTCTTCCTTTTCAGCATTTAAAAGAGAAATCTTTTGTCTTGTTTCATCAGTTGTTATTTGTATCTCTCCCTCGAAATCTATTACTTCTAAAGCTTTATCTATGTGTAGTTCTCTTAATTTCCCATCAACTAATCTATCAAAATCATAAATTCTATAAGTTGTATCAGAATTTTGTTGAACTTCACAAATTAAAATTGATCCTTCTAATGTTGCATGAACTACTCCAGGTAATAGATTTATAAAATCCCCTTTTTTTACTTTTATTGTATTAAATAATCCATCAAACTCTTTTTTATCTACTTTTTCTTTAAAAATCTCTTTAGTAATCCCATCTTTTACTCCTAAAAGAAGAGTTGCATCTTCACTAGCTTCCATTATATACCAGCACTCACTTTTTCCAAACTCTCCCTCTACTTTAAGAGCATACTCATCACTTGGATGAACTTGTACTGATAATCTATCATTAATATCTAAATATTTTATAAGTAATGGAAACTCTCCCTTAAATCTCTCTACTATCTCTTTTCCTAAAATCTCCTCTTTATTTGTTTCAATTACTTCAACTAAAGTTTTTCCTGCATACTCACCATTTTCAATATATGAAAGCCCCCCTTTATGAGAACTAACTTCCCAAGACTCACCATATAAACTTTCATCTGGTAACTCCATATTTAAAACTGTGTTAAATTTTCTTCCACCCCATACTTTTTTTACCAATGTTTTTTTAAATTTTAATGGATACATATTAACCTCCTTCTAATAACTTTTTCCCTTTTATTTTACATCTTATTTTATTTTTTTTCTACTAATAATTTTCATATATTACTTTTTTTAATTTTATGTGTTAAAATAGAAGATGAGGTGAGATTATGGAAATATCAGTAAAAAATTGGGGAGTTACACAAAAAAATGAAAAGGTTTTAATGTATACTCTAAAAAATAATTTTATGGAAGTTGAAGTTTTAAATTATGGAGGAGTTATCAGAAAAATTTCTGTTCCTGATAAAGATGGAAAATGGGAAAATGTTGTTTTAAATTTACCAGCAATAAAAGATTATGAGGAGAGATCTCCATATTTTGGTTCCTTAATAGGAAGAAATGCTGGAAGAATTAGTAATGCCACATTTACTTTAAATGGAGAAGTTTTTAATTTAGCTAAAAACTCTGGAAATAACAATCTACATGGTGGAATTGATAACTTTGGACACAAAGTTTGGCAAGTAGAAGAGTTAAAAACAGAGGAGTCTATAGGTTTAAAACTCTCTTTAGAAAGTCCTCATATGGAAGAGGGATTCCCTGGAAATGTAAAAGTTGAAGTTAAATATATTTTAAAAGATAATGAATTCCATTTAGAATATTATGGTATTAGTGATAGAGCAACTTATCTAAATTTAACTAACCATACATATTTCAATCTTAGTGGAGATTTTAAAAGAGATATTACCGATGAGTTTATGCAATTACCTTGTGATGAGTTTATTGCTGTAGATGAAAATACTCTTCCTGTAGAGATAAAATCAGTAGTTGGTACAGCTTTTGATTTTAGAGATTTGACTCTTTTAAAAGACTCTCTATACTCAGATGATAAACAGATAAAAATAGTAAATCAAGGTTTAGATCATCCATTTATATTAAATCATAATCTAGAAAAAAATATTTTACTTAAGGATAAGATCTCTGGTAGAGTTTTAGAAGTAATAACTGATCAACCAGCTGTGGTAATATATAGTGGAAACTATCTTCATGAAATTGGAAAATTAAATGATGATATAGAGTGTAAAAAACATATGGGAATCTGTTTTGAAACTCAAAACTATGCTGACGCTTTGAGATTTTTACCAGACAAAGCTTATATAACTACACCTGAACACCCTTATATACAGAAAACTAAGTATATTTTTTCAAAATAAATTTATTAAATAGAGGTGGATAGATGCAAACTATACTTTTATATGTTGCTATTATTTTAATCGGTTTTTTTATTGCTAAAAAAAATTTTATCCCTAGTTCTATGAAAAGTAAAATTAGCCACTTTCAAACTGCTGCTCTATTCTTTCTATTAGGATTTATGGGATACAAGATAGGAGCTAATGAAAATATTATCAATAACCTTTCTCAACTGGGATTACAAGCTATCGTCATTACTGTATCTGCTATCATTTTTAGTATTTTACTTGTATTTCTAGTATATAGAGGGGGGAGAAAATAATGTTAGGAATTATTCTTTCTGTTGTTATTGGTGTGCTTGGAGGCTTATTTTTTAAAAACCCTTTTATTTTAGAAAATGTGGATTCTTTAATTAGTCTAGGGCTTTGTCTACTCCTATTTTTTGTAGGTATGGATATTGGTAATAATGACGAAGTATTTAAACATTTAAAAAATATTAATAAAAAAATACTTCTTTTACCTTTTATTACTATGATTGGTTCTCTTATTGGTGGTGCTGTAGCTTCATACTTTGTAGCACTTTCTCTAGGAGAGAGTGTGGCAATCTCTTCAGGTATGGGATGGTACTCATTCTCAGCTATAGAACTTTCAAAAATAGATGCTCACTTAGGAGGAGTAGCCTTTTTATCTAATGTTTTAAGAGAACTTTGTGCTATCTTAACAATTCCATTTATTGCTAAAAAAATAGGTTCCTATGAATCAGTTGCTACAGCTGGAGCTACAGCTATGGACTCTGTACTTCCTGTAATAAATAAGAGCAATCCTCCAGATGTTTCAATTATCTCTTTCTATTCTGGACTTGTTATTACTATAGTTGTTCCAATACTTGTTCCAGCTGTAGTATCAATATTTTCATTAAGTTAAACTTAGAACATTTAATTCTGAATAAAGTTGACAAATTTACTAAGAAATGATAAGATAGATTAGGTTAGAAATTAAAATTTTATGAGGTGAATATTATGTCAGTATTTGAAACTTGGGAAGATAACTTATATGATTCTACATTTAGTACAGTTTATGATGCCCTTGTTGATGAGTATAAAAATGGTCTTATAACAATTGAAGAGTTAAAGACTAATATTGAAGAACAGCAACAAGTTCTTTTAAATGCTTTCTTTGAAGGAGAAACTAAATCAGCTTATTGTAATGCTGTAGTTGATGCACATCAATATGTACTTGCTATGATTAATCAAGGAAAATTAACTGTAGAGAAAAAATAGGAGGTTCTTATGTCAAAAAAAGTTTATGTTCTTTTGGCTGAAGGATTTGAACTTATTGAAGCTATGACACCTGTTGATGTTTTAAGAAGAGGAGGAGCTGAAGTTATTACAGTTTCAATCTCTAACTCTAAAGAGGTTCTTTCTTCACAAAAGGTAATTGTTAAAAGCGACACTACTCTATTTGAAAGAGATCTTACTGATGGAGATATGTTAGTTCTACCTGGTGGATATCCTGGATATGTAAACTTAGGAGATTCAAAAGAAGTTGGAGCTATACTTAAATACTATTATGAAAACGGTAAATTTATTGGAGCTATCTGTGGAGCACCTACTGTTCTAGCTAAAAATGGTATCCTTAAAAATAGTACTCTTACATGCCACACTTCAGTTATTGAAGAGATGGTAGGATATAACTGTACTAGTAAAAATACCGAAGTTGACGGAAATCTTGTTACAGGTATGGGAGCAGGTCTCTCTTTAGATTTTGCTTTTGCCCTAGCTGAAAAATTATTAGATTCTGAAACTATCTTAAAAGTAAAAAAAGGAATGGAGCTTGCTTAAGCTCCATTTTTAATTTATTAGTTTATTTATCTCTTGATATAGAGAGTTTTTAGTTTCAGCTTTTCTTCCAAATATTGTATTAAAAATTGTATAAGCAGCTAAAGTTGATCCCAATTTAGAAGCGTGTTTATCATCTGAAAAGTAGAGCACCTCTTGAGGAAACTTATCATAAAATCTCCACCAAACCTCTCCAACTGGAGCTACATCTATCTTTAACTTCTCGCCTACCTCTCTATATCCTTCACTTAATTCTAATTGTTTTTCTCTTTCAGCCTTCATCGACCAAGTCATATAAAGAATCGGTGTTGCCCCTGACATATTTATCCACTCTTTTAATTTTTTTACTGAGGTATATAAAACATCTTTGTTAAAGCCACTTTGTAAATGTTGAAGAACTATATAGTCATATTCTCCATACAGGATATTAAATCTTGTTTGAGGTTCTTTACAATGATAGTCCAATCCTTTATAACCTCTCGCTAACATAGTTACATCTACATTTATATCATTTTCTTGACAAATCTGTTTAAAAATATATGGCATGTCATTATAAAAAGTGTGACTGTTACCTATAAATAAAACTCTCATTTTAATCACCCCTGTTTTCTATTCAACAATTCACTTAAAAAACTAGAACCTAAAATTAATACTCCACCAACTATCTGTAAAAATGTTATCTCCTCTCTTAAAAATACACTGGAAATTACTACAGCAAAAACTGGATCTATATAGCTTAATACAGCTATTGTTTGCCCCTTTAATCCTTGTAAAGATGAAAAATAAAGTAAATAAGCTATTCCAGTATGAACTATTCCTAAAATTAAAATATATGGAATAGAAGTTGTAGATACAGAAAAAATCCCATTTCCTTCAACAATTAAAACATAGGGTAATATCGTTATCGCTGCTGAAAGAAGTTGAACTACTGTTATCTCTATACTATCTATCCCTTTTAAAAATTTATTCATTAAGATAACACTGGCATAAAATCCAGCTGCTAATAATCCATAAAATATTCCTATTAAGTCACTTCCACCATTTATTCCATCTACTCCAACAATACATCCCATACCAACAAGTGCCATTACAACACATAGAAACTTTGATATTGTCAATTTCTCTTTTAAAATAAATGGAGCTAATATTGTTACAAATACTGGTGCAAAGTAATAACTCAATGTAGCATTTGAAATTGAAGTATATTTATATCCTTGAAAAAGAAAGATCCAATTTAGTCCCACAGCTAATCCAGAAAAAATAAGTAACAATAAATTTCTTTTTATCGCCTCAAAAGAGAGTTTTTTCTTTAGAAAAAAAGTAGCTAAGATTAAAACAATTCCCCCAATAAGTCCTCTAGTTAAAGCAATTTCACTAGATGATAACTCTATATTTTTAACAAATACTCCTATTGTTCCAAAGATTAACATAGCAGTAATATTTCTCAATTTAGCATTCATAAAATTCCCCCTGATGTTTTTAAATCTCAAGAATAACGAAGATTGAGAAGAATAAATAGAGCAAGTCAGCGAAAGCAAACGCTAAAAAACACAACTGTTTGAGTGAAACGAGTTTTGTGTTTTTAGTGAGC
>DXSD01000112.1 GCA_019410665.1 Fusobacterium sp. | reverse complement strand
AATTTAATAGCAAAATTATTGTATAGGTAGATATATATTTTCTGTTCATTATTAACCTCTTCTTTTATTTGTGGAATCCCTTCTAGTGCTATAGTTAAATTATCTATTTTTATTCTATTCTCATCTAATATTACTTTATCAAGTTTTTCACAAGAGTAATAGTAGTTTTCTCCTATTATCTCTATAATTTCTATGTTATCTTTGTATTCTTTAAAAAATTTTATTAATTCCATAAAGCCACCTAAATCTATCCTTATTTTTTTACTCTATACTTTATAATTTTCTAGCTATATCATAGCACTCCATAGCTTTTTTAAATCTATTAATTTGATTTGAACTTATTGGTAATCTATTAAACATAGCTAATTCATTAAGGATTTCTCCTATTTTAAATAAACTAGCTCCATCTAATTTTTTCATATCTTCGATAATTTCATCTATAAACTCATCTTTCTTATATAAAGTTTCTATAAAATTCTCTATCTTTTCTTTTTCATCAGAAGTGAGTATTATGAATAAACTATCTAAATAATCTTGAACTTCTAAGGTAATATTTTTCTCATTTATATAATAAACTAGCTTTAAAATCAACTCTAAATAATGAGTATTTTTTCTTATTCTTTTTAAAGTATCTTTATATAGTAAATATTTATTTTCAGCTTTCTCATAACCTTGATTATACCCTATTTCTTTCATTTCTTTTAGTTGCTCATCTTTTGAAGAATATTTAGTTTCAAATCTTTTTCTTAGATTTTCTATTTCTCTTGTTACATTCTCTTTTTCTCTAAAAAATTCCTTTATTTCACTTTTTAATAGCTCATTCTCTTGTAGTAGTTTCTCTTTTTCTAATTTTATTTTCTCAGTTTCTTTAAGAACTACTTTATTTTTTTCTTCTTCGTATACTTCATTTAATAAAGCTATAAATTTCTCTGAAAATTTTTCCATATCAAATCCTCCTCTATCTATATAGACTAAAATGAATGCAACTAGCTGATGGAACTCTTTTATATCCTGTCATATTACAAACTTTACCATTAAAGAATCTACAGTCTTTGCATTTCTTACTATTATCACTTGAAATATTACTAGCAAAATGAATACAGCTTGAACTAGGAGTTCTATTATATCCTGTTATATCACACACCTTACCATTGAAAAATCTACAGTTCTTACATGCTTTCATAATTCCTACCTCTTTAAATCCTTTCCTTGCTTATATTATACAAATACCCTATGCCAATTATTGACATAGGGTATAATTTTTTTATTTTTTATTTTCTAATATCTCAATATCTTTACCTTGGCTTAGTATCCATCTATCAATACCATTTCCAAAAACCTCAGCACTAATAACTGTATATTCCTTTTGTTGTTCTAATATTTCAGCAGTAGGTATCTTATCTAATACAGCTTCTAACGAATTTCCTTTATATTTAAAAGTAAGTTTTCTTAATTTCCCTCCAGTCATAAATTGGACTCTTTTTCTAAACTCTCCCTCTTCAAATCTATTCTTATAGATTATGGAAAAATGTTTATTTAAAACTTTATAACTTTGTATTCTATCAAGTCTGTAGATTGTAGGAAAAATATCTTTTTTATTCTCAAAGCATTTATCTTTATCAATATTTTCAATATGTCCTAAAAGATAAAAATAATACTCCGAAAACATTAAACCTACTGGTTGAATAATTCTTTTAACTTTTTTCTTATCCATTCTCATATACTCAACTTCTATTTTATAATGATTTTGTATTGCTTCTCCAAGTTCCCATATATCATTAATAAAACTTTTTTTATGCTGAAGTTCCATATAATGAAATTTTTCATTCTCTACTAACTTACTCACTTTTGCATAATTTTCTATAGGAATACATTGTTTCATAAGCTTATTTATAATGGTAATCATTTCCTCTTTTAAAAAAGCTCTACTATCTAAAAGAATTTTACATACAGCTAAAATTTCACTGTTATTAAGCTTTTGATTATCTTCATTGATTAAAATATAACTATTAGTCTTATCATCATATATGATTTCTGACAGACTATTAGTTGATACAAGAAAGGTTCTTAAGTCACTAATATCTCTATGAATACTTCTTTCACTAACTTTATATTCTTTAGCTAGTTTTTTTCTATTAACCTCTTTATTATTGAGTAATCTTAAGTATATATCTAATATCCTTTGGTTTTTCATATAAAATCCTTAAAAAGTTTAACTTTGATTTAAGCTATTGTTTTTAAAATCTTTTCAACTCTATCAATTTCTGATGTAACACTCCAAGTATTTATTTTATTTAGTTCTCCTTTATTTTTACTTTGAGAAACTATTTCAATTTTTCCAAATTGATAAAGTAATTCCACTAGCATAGTAGTATTTATCACAATTAATTTTTCCTGTTCTGTAAATTCATTCCAATTAATTTTCATTCTATCTTCAATAATATAAACCATTGAACTTAAATTTTTTCTATAACAATTTTCTACTTTTATAAAAGTTTCTGAAAATTTAGTAACTAAACTATCTAAATTTTTTAGATAATCACATATTTTATTAATTTCTTTTTCAGCTTTTAACATCTCTTCCCAAACTTTATTAGCTTTTTCATATGTTGAATCTCCTGCAAAGCTAAAAATTATTCCACCAACAAGAAGTCCAACTCCTAAAGCTGCTCCTCCTAAAATAGCTCCTCCTAAAGCCATTCCTCCTCCACCAGTTACAATAGCTCCTCCTCCTAAATATGCTAAAGTAGCATTAGTTAGAGCAGTACCATTGAGTCCTAAAACTCCTATTCCTGTAAAAGCTGCTATTGATGATGTGGTTACCCCTGCTATAGCATATCCTCCTGCTGTTCCTAAAGCAGCACCAACTAACCCCCCTAATAAAGCTTCTGCTCCAATAGATACTTCTTTTATCTTTTGATGATCATATTTAGGTATACATATCCCATTTTTATTATATTCTTTAAATTCTGGTTTATTCTTAATTTTTTCAAATAGTTCACTATATCTTTGAAAGCTTTTAAATACTTCTAATTCTCTTTTTGCCAAATTATCTGTTATTACAAGTGTTTGATCTCTTTTATCTTCTAATCTTTTTAGATTTTTTTTATGCTGACTTCCAGCACTTGTAACTTTATTTTTAGCTCTTGAAGTTTTATCAATTCCATCAATCACTCCTGCTGCTCCTATTACTCCTGCTCCAACAGCTAGTGCTCCTAGTAAAATTGGTATTGGCATATTTATTCCCCCTTTTTTAATAATTTACATACTTTATAGTTTAAAGAATAATATTCATTTAAGCTCATTTTATCTTTAAAGTAAATTTTGTAACTTTCATCCACATTACAAAGTAATGGTCTTTTTTCATATATACTACATAAATTCTCCTTTAAAAATTTACATATTCCATCTCCATTATGAAGTTCCTTATATAATTCTGATTTGTTCAAATTTCTACAACATTCTCCACATTTACTACAATTAAACATTATTTAAATACTAAGACAGCGCTTTTATCAGACATAAAATCTTTGTCAAAGTCTCCTTTCCAAGGTGTTTCTAAGTTTAAATCTATATAAATTTCCTTTAAAACTTTATGTGTTTCTTCTGGTGTTTTAGCTATTTCTAACTTTGAAACTACATTATTTATCTTAATAATTTCTTTTTTTAAAGTTTCTAAATCAATCTTCATTAGCTTTGCTGCATATTCTTCCAAATATTTTACTTGTTGTTTATAAGAATTTATAAGATTATTCATAGTAGGAAGCTCGTTTAAAAATTTAATTAATTTATTTATATAGATATTTTCGTCTAAAAGATACAATAAAGAACAACTCATAAAGCCAGTAACTAATGTTCCTAAAAAAGTTTTAATAATATCACCCAATTCATGATTTAATAAGCTTGGAAATTTTCCTACAGCATCACTAACCATTGTTCCTACTACTACACTAGCTCCAGTAGCAACTAATTTTAAAACAGCCTTCATTCTTTCCCAAAATTGTAAATTATCTGGATTTAAAAACAAAATTTTTAAACTTTCTACAATTGTTGCCCATAATTCTCTTATTATTTTTACTGTATTTTTTGCAGTTGTAAAAAAAATATTACAAATTGTTGTAGTTAAATTTGACAATACTCCTGCTATTACTCCTCCCTTAAATTTTTCTATTAAATCCTTATACTTTTTTATAGCATTTTTAAAACCATTTTTATACCATTTCCAACTGCATTTAAAAATTCTGTAAAAGAAACATTTATTAGTTTGTTATATTCTTCCTTTATTGTAAACCAAATTTCTGTAAATACTAATCCTAAAGCTTGTCTTAATCCCATTTTAATTCCTATTTTAGTCGAAGAAATCAAAAGGTCTGTTTTAAATTTAGTAGAATTATAATAAGCTATATTTAATTTTCTATCATATTCTTTTTTAGCTTTTTCATAATGAGATAACATATTTTTTTTAGTAGTTTCATCTAATTCTGGATGTGCATTTACATAAGCTTTCATATCAATTTTCTCCATGGGAGCATCACAACCATATTTTTTTCTATATTCTTCATTCACTTTTTTACTCCAAGCTCCCATTGAAGCATTTAAACTTTTATTAGTCCAAGCAAAATTTTCATTAGAATTAGCAAGCTCTATCCCACTTAACTCTGCTAGTATTCTACCTCTATCTTGGTGAATTTCACTTGCTCCTAAAATATGGTCTAATTCAGCTTTTTTATTTGGAGATACAGCTTTAGTATGTCCATAAAATCCTATATTTTTCTCTGTATACTCATCTTTTATTGGTTTAAAATCCTTTTGAAATTGTGTACGCACTTCATGTTTTACTCTTTCAAAATTAGTATTTTTATGATATGCTTTATTATCATATTTTTCTAAAGTACTATATGTTCTTTCATTTTTCAAATTTTTATACTTCATTTGCTCATCTAAGCCTATTTTCCTAACATTATGAATAGTATCAACTTCTCCTCCGTGCTGATCTTTTATTAATAACATATCTAGTCCAAAAGAAGTTAATAAACTCTCAATAATAACTCTCTCATATTGAGAAAATAAACTTTCTTTTATATTATCTTCAACTTCAGGGAAATAATCATCTGTTACATTTAAAATAAAATTATTAGCCATATTTTCAAAGGTAAAGTTTTTAAATTTGCTTTACCTATCCTCCTTTCAGTTTTATTATTATTTTTAATAATTATATAATTATATACTAGTCAAAAACTGTCATTTTTAAAATTTTTTTATTTTTATTCTCTTTTGCTATCCTCAATCCTTAAATCTACTATTTTTTATTTATTAGTTTTAAATTTTATTCATTTAAACCAAGAAATATCAATACAGATACAAAAATGAAGGTAAATAATATTACCTTCATTATTATGAAACAAATTTTATTTTTCTAACTTCATATAGAAATTCCTCTTTCCCATTTTTTACCCTTAGATAATTATAGCCAATTTCAGAATCTCTTTCAAAAGCTAGTGGTAATATTTTAGTTACTATATCTTGATATAATATTTTAACTTCATTTTTCTCTTTAATAGCTTTCTCTAAACGTAAGAAGAAGTCTTTTCTAATAACTCTTTCTCTTATAGCAGAATGTAAATTAGCATAAGTTGAAA
>DXSD01000111.1 GCA_019410665.1 Fusobacterium sp. | reverse complement strand
ATATTGTAGGAAGATTTGAAGATACACAAAATCTCATAGAAGCATATATAAAGAGTTTGGAGGATAACTAATGGATAGATTAACAGAGGAATATTTAAAATTTAAAAGTTCCATACTAGCACTAAATAAGGAAGAGATATTTGAAAGAGCTTTTAAGATAGTATTTTATAATGAAATATATAGATACTTCAAGAATACTGGAGCTAGAGTTGATAGGGATATGAGTATAGCTAGTCTATATAACTTCTATATCAAGTATGAGAGTTTAAATGTAAATAATATTGAAGATATAGCAGAGTTTTTAAATGTATATAGAAAATATGTAGCATAAAGAGGAGGAATTAACATGTTAGGAATAGTTGGAGGAATATTAGTAGCAGTAGGAACAGCAGTAACAGCTATAGATGGAATTATTAATAAGAAATAAGAGTAAAATGATAGTGAAAAGGACTTCTTAATAGGAGTCCTTTTACTTTATTTGGAGGAAACTTATGAAAAAGATATTAAAGTTTTTAAAATGTAAAGATAAAGAGGAAGTCATATATAAAATGAGAAGTTACGAAGGAACACAAGAGATAGAGGAATTAAAAGAACTTATACACTACATAAGTAAAGAGGGAATAAAAAGAAGAGATTTAACTACTATAAAGAATAAAGAGAACCTTCTTGAGTTTTTAAAGATAAATCTCTCTCCAAGATATAATGAGGAATTTAAAATACTATTTCTAAATAATGCTAATAAACTTATAGCTGAAAAGACACTATTCTATGGAACTATAGATAAATCAGCAGTATATCCAAGAGTAGTACTAGAGGAAGTATTGAGATATAACTCGGCAGGAGTAATATTAGCACATAATCATCCAAGTGGAAATCTTAGACCAAGCAAACAAGATATACAACTGACAGAAGCACTTCAAGAACTATTAGAAAAGATAAATGTAATGGTACTAGACCATGTGATAATAGGGGATGATGAGTATTTTAGTTTTAGAGAAGAAGGACTAATTTAGATACAAATAACTCATTAGAACCTATATAAAATAAATATTTTTTTATAAAAATAGGAACTTAAAACAAGAAAAAGCTTTCTATAAAAAGAAAGATAAAATAGAAAAACGTATGTATTTAAAAGGTTTGAATTAGATTATATAATAGAAATAGTATATTGGAAGTTTAAGGAGAAGAGAAATTGAAGAAGAAAATGAGAGTTTTAGTACCTAGATTAATAATTGATGTTATAGAAAAAGACTGTGGATTTTTTGGAATAACAAAGGAAAAGTTGTGTAATGAGATTCTCTTTAAATTCTCCTTAAAGTTTAGATCAAGATACCAAGAGGAGATGATATTTGAGGAGAAAGAGTATTTACAATTTAATTTAAGTAAAGCAAATCAAAGATATTATTCAGAGCTATTAAGTGAATTAAAAAATACCAATGAGTCTGAAGTAATAAGAGAGATTTTTTCATCTTATGCAGTTTTAGTACCATTTTTAAGAGAGATGAATCTATTCAGAGAAAAGATAATATTTTTGAGCTCAGCTAATAAGGAATATCGAGTATTGAAGATAGATACTCCTAGTGGAATAGTAGAAGGGAGGATAGAAAAAATATTTAGGTGTAAAGAAACTGGTTATTTAAAACTAGAAGTAAATGAAAGAGAGTATTATGTAGGGCAATTAAGGGTTATTTCTTAAAAAAAGATAAAAGGAGAGATTTAAAATGATAATCAATGATTTATGTAAATATTCTAAAGAAGAACTATATGAGAAATTAACAACAACATATCAAAATCAAAAATTAGGAACATTAGGAAATATTATAGCTCGTTCAATTGCTATAGCAGTATTAGTTTTAGCAGTTCAAAGCTCAGATGGAATGATATATAAGGTATTTGGAGGAATAGGAATTGCCTTTTCTGCTTATAAAATAATTAAACCACATGGTGAAGATGAAGAGATATTTAGTGAATTAAAAGAAGTAGTTAATTTATTAGAAAATTATAAAAAATGTAAGGATGGAATAGCAACAATAGATATAACAGATAAACAATTTCAAAATGCAACTCGTAATATAGAAAAACGTTTACCAAAACTTTTAGAAAATTCAACGTTTAATAAGGTTTTAGCATTTATTCCTGTATTTAATATTTTTGTAGATGAATTAGGAACATATAGAGGACGTAAAAATAGTGGACACTTAGAATGCTTACTAGATAACGGAATAGGAAGAGTTGGATTAAGAGTTTTTACAGATGAGAATATAAAAATTAAAGATACAAAGGAAAATAATTAAATGTAAGAGGAGGATTATCATATGAATATGAAAAAAATAATAGTGGCTATTTTATTAAGTACTTTATTTTTAGCTTGCATGGAATCTAAAGAAGTAAAATTAGTAAAAAATGGAATTTTATATGGATATGAAAATAAAACTTTAGGAGAAGCTGTAGAAGGATTTTTTGAGGATCCAACATGGGAGAAAATAACAGGAACAGATGGAAATACATATGTTAATGTTAGTGGAAAAATCCTATATGGAGATTTAGAAGTTGAAGTTATTTTGCAATATTTAGTTGAATCAGATGGAAGTTTTACTTTTAATGCAATAGAAGTAGATGACGTTCCTCATGACGTATATGTATATAGAGAATTATTAGAAAAAATGTATGAATAGGGATTGGTAAAAACCAATCTCTTTTTATAAAATGATAGGAGAGTATATGAAAAAATTAGTTATATTAATATTGATGATAATTTTAATAGGATGTGGAGATAAAGAAATAACAGAAAAAGATATAAAAACTTTAACAGAAGGAGAAAAACAAGCTTTATTATTAATAAATAGAGTAACTAGTAAAAGTCCAAATATAATTACTATAAAAGATAGATTAATTGTTGATTCCTTAATAGTTGAACTATATGGTAAAGGAGCTCTTAAAGGAGGAACAAAAGAAAATTTAGAAAGTATTAGATTAGCTAGAATATTAAAAGCTGGTGGTATAAATAAAACTGATGGATTTAATGAAAAATTTAAAAACGAGATTAAGTTAGTAAAATCATTAAGAATACCTCAATTACATACTTATATAATAGATAATTACTTAGTTAGTGATTATGAAAATGTAAAGATAAAATGGAAAATATTTAAAGATAAAAATGGTAGTTTTCAATTAACAGATTATTTAGAATACTATTATAATAATAAATTAGTAACAATAACAAAGGAGCAAGAAGAACTAGCATTAGAATTTTTAAAATATAACCCTATTATTAATGGTTATATAGAAGGGAAACAAAAATATATTTTTTTAGATGAAGATGATAATGGAAATACAATTGCTTTAAAAATAGAGGAAAGCCAGAATAATAATATTATAAAACAGATTATATATAATTATTTAGGTGAAAAATATATAGAAGCAGAGTATTTTAAGGGAGAACTTCCAATAAAAGTAAAAGTTTATAATTTATTAGGAGAAAATACATTAGATTTTGAAAGAAAAGAAGTAAATGGTAAAGCAAAATCAACTTTTAAATTTTTTAAAGATGGAAATAAAATAATAGAATATGAAAAAGATAATATAATTAGATCTTTTGATAGTGAAGGAAATGTAAAAGGGACTATTGATTTGGATACTGGGATGTTAGATGAAGTAGATGGTAGTTATAAAATACAAGGAAGGTATTTAGATAAAGAAGATATGATTATCTATGTAATGGATATATCAAAATTATTTAAAATTAAAACTCTAAAAGATGTTTATACAAATATAATTACAGGTTTAAAAGTTATTACTGAATATGAAAATGATAAAGTAATCAAAAAAGAAGTATGGAAAGACTTTGGAAAACATGGAGAAAGTAAAGAGTGGTATTTAAATGGTAACTTAAAAAGTACGAAAAAATATTACTATGGTAATTTAATAGATAATTCTAAAGAGTATTATGAGAATGGAGCAATTAAAGAGCTTGTAAAATATAGTTCAAGTAATATATATCATTATGCAAATGTTAAAGAATATTATAAAAATGGAAAAATGAAAAAATCATATCCTAGTCTACTTGTAGCTGGAAAGAGAATATATGATGGAGAAGTTACAGAGTACTATGAAAATGGAAAAAAGAAACAAGAAAGTACATATAAAACATATCCACCTAAATTTGATGTAGCTTATAAAGATAGAACTTGGAAGTATTATAATACTAAAGGGAACTTAGAAAAAGAAGAGATATATAAAGATGGAGAATTAAAGGCAATAAAGGAATATAAAAATAATAAGCTCATAAAAGAGGTTCAAGTAATTGAAAACGAATATAAATATGTACAAGAGTATAAATATGTTGATTCTTATAGTTACTATATAGAGAAAAAATACTATTTAGACCAAAATAACAATCTTATTTGGAATTATGAAGAATATGGGCTTAAAAATTATAGAAGTTATCTTAAATTAAAAGGAGAATATAAAAATGGAGTAAGAGAAGGAGAATGGAAAAAATATGATGATAATGGTAATTTAATTGAAACTATCATTTATATGGATGGGAAAGATATTAATGACATAGCTGATGAAATAGAAGAACAAGAAAAATGGAATACTCCAAGAGTAGAGTATTATCCTAGTGGAAGAGTAAAATCATATTCTGATGGACCATTTGAAGCTATATATGAAGATAAAGATATTAATTTTATTGAATTAGAAAATTTTGTTAAAAATATAGAAAAAGAAGTAGAAGAGTATATTAAAACTAAAGATGAAGAAATGGGATATTCTATTAGCATAAGTTTAAATGAAGGGATGGGAAGTAATATATCTATTTATTCTTTAAATAAAAATCTAACATCAGAAGAAAAGAAAAAATTACAAGAGTTACAAATTAGAATAGAAAAGTGTCATGAAAAGGCAAGTCAAATTTGGGGAGCTTAATAAGTCTTTAAAGAAGTTACTTTAAATAGTAACTTCTTTTTTTATATATGTACAACAATATATATGTATATTATATTGATACTTTTATTAAATAACTATAACAATGTACGTGTATATCATAAAGAAAGGAGGTCTATTTATTATGGAAAAAAACTTAACTTATAGAAGTTCTAGTAAAGGAGTAGCTGAGCAATATGGAATAAGTCTATCTAAAAAAATGTTAACTGATATGGGTATTACACCCGCTAATAGAAAAGTTTTAGTCAATTATGATGAAAAAACAAAGACTATTACTATAACTAAAAAATAACTTTTCTATTTTTATCCCCCTATACATTTGGGGGTATTAAATTTTTCATAATTTATATAAAAAACTCTAATTTTTTTAAATACCTAAAAAACTATGGATATTTTCATAATTTTAGGTATTTTTTTTATTTTTTTGCTAAAGTGAGCATAAAAAATGAGTATAAAACCAATTATGAGGTTTTATACGAATTCAATGCTCACTGAAATTAATACTTTATTTTATTAATTATTTAATTTTTTAGGAGGAATTATAATGGATACAATAGAAATAGGATTAAAAATCAAAGATCATATTAATTTAACTATTCAAGAACTAGAAACAATGAAAAGAGAAATAGAAGGATTAATAAGTCCTTTTGGGTATAATTATTGTAATTATCTTAGCTTTTCTAGTGCTAAGAAAATTATAATAAAAATATCATATCCAAGATTTTTTGCTGGGACAAATGCTTACT
>DXSD01000110.1 GCA_019410665.1 Fusobacterium sp. | reverse complement strand
TAAGAGACAGCCATATTAGAGGTATATATGAGATATATTTCTTTCTATATTTTAAGAATATCATAAAAGTGAAATTTTGTCAAAATAAAAACTCTTTTTCTCTATTTTTTTATTTTTTCTTTTTGATTACAAACTTTTCTTTCTAAATACATACTATTTGTTCTTTATTATTTTTTTTAAATGTCTTATTGCTAAGATATATCCGTCACTTCCTAAACCACATATCTGTCCTATACAAGCAGGAGCAGTAAAAGATCTATGCCTAAACTCCTCTCTTTTGTGAATATTGGAAATATGAACTTCAATAGTAGGAATATTGATACTTTTTAAAGCGTCATAAAGGGCAATCGAAGTATGGGTGTAAGCCCCTGGATTAAAGACTATTCCATCATATTTTTCAAAATAAGCTTTTTGTAAAATATTTATTAACTCTCCCTCTACATTATTTTGGAAAAATTGTAACTCTATATCTTTATCTGTTTCTCTTTTTATGTATTCACACATATCTTCATATGTTTCATTTCCATATATAGATTTTTCTCTTATTCCTAAAAAATTTATATTTGGTCCATTTAATACCATTATCTTCATACTCTTCCCCCCTCTAACTCTTTTTTTACTAGCTCTTCTAGTTCTTTTGACAACTCCTCTTTTTCCTCTATCCCTTCCCAAATTTTATCACTTTTCAAAGCTTGTTCTACCAGCATTGTAATCCCTGTAACTGTTTTCAATCCATTTTTCTCAGCTAACTGTAAAAACTTAGTTTTTTCAGGGTTGTAAACTATATCTATAGCTATATCAAATCTTTTTATTATATCTTCACTCAATGGGGAGTTTTCAACCTTTGGATACATTCCTAAAGGAGTGGTATTTATGACAATATCACCACCTATTATATCCTCATAGGAAACTACCTCTATATTTTTAAATCTATTTTTTAACTCCCTTCTTTTTAACTCCACATCCCTAGTTACTATAACTATCTCTTTGGCTCCTAAATTATGTAGAGCTACTATCACAGCTTTTGAAGCTCCCCCACTTCCTAAAACATAGCATATTTTCCCTTCTACTTTGACATCAGATCTTTTTAACATCTCTATGACCCCATAGTAATCACTGTTATAGCCATAGCTTTTCCCATTTTTTATCTTCACTAAATTTACAGCTCCAATTTTTTCTGCTTCTTCAGAGATAAAATCAAGTTGACTCATCACAACCTCTTTATAGGGAATAGTTACATTAAAACCCTTTACCTCTTTTTCTTTCATTACTTTTAAAATATCTTTTCCCTCTTCAATCTCATATAATGAGTACTCTGCTTTCACTCCTAACTTTTTAAAAGCATAGTTATGTATTATTGGAGATAGAGAGTGCCCCAATTTTTTTCCTACAAGTCCATACCTACTCATATCTTCCTCCTACTTCATATATCTTATCTAAAAGAGCTAAAGCCATTATTGATTCTATTACTACTACTGCTCTTGGAACTATACAAGGATCATGTCTCCCTTCAATTATTAACTCTGCATTCTCATTTTTTCTTATATTTATACTGTTTTGCTTTTTAGATATAGAAGGAGTTGGTTTTATAGCCACTCTAAAAATTATTGGCATTCCATTGGAAATTCCTCCAAGTATCCCTCCATTATTATTACTCTTAGTTTTTACCTCTCCATCTTTAAAATAATACTCATCATTAGCTTCACTTCCCTTTAGAGTAGTTATTTCAAAACCTCTTCCAAATTCTATCCCCTTTACAGCAGGAACAGAAAAGGCTAAGTGTGCTATCGAACTCTCTAAGGAATCAAAAAATGGCTCTCCTATTCCTGAAGGAACCCCTATAGTATAGCACTCTATTACTCCTCCTAATGAGTCTTGATCTTTTCTAGCTTCCTCAATTAATTTTTTCACTTCAACAATTTTCTCATCATTATAAATAGCCATCTCTTTGCAAGCTAGTTCCTCAAATACTTCTCTACTTAAACACTTTAAACTTTCTATCTCTAGATCTTTTATACTTTTTATCTGAGCTCCTATATATATACCTTTTTTTGCTAAAATCTCCTTTGCTACACTTCCAGCAAAAACAATAGGAGCAGTTATCCTTCCAGAGAAGTGCCCCCCTCCTCTTACATCATTATAACCATGATACTTTACAAAAGCTGGATAATCACTGTGACTAGGTCTCATTACCTCTTTAAGTAAGGAATAATCCTTTGATTTTTTATCCTCATTTCTTATTATAATACATAGTGGAGCCCCTGTAGTTTTTCCTTCATAAAACCCACTTAAAATTTCAAAAGTATCACTTTCCTTTCTTTGAGTTGAAAAACTATTTTTCCCTGGAACTCTTCTATCCATCTCTCTCTCTATTCTATCTAAATTTAACTCTACTCCTCCTGGTAATCCATCTATATTTATTCCTATGGCTTTTCCATGAGACTCTCCAAATATTGACACTCTCAATGAGTGTCCCCAATTTGCTCCCATAAGCTCACTTCCTTTTTTATTTATATATCACTATTATACCACAATTTTTCATTATTTGACTTTATTTGATATGTTAAGTTTTTTGTATCATTTTTTATATTTTTATGTTATAATACTTTCACATTTAAATTTTGGAGGTAATTTTATGAATTTAAAATCTTTAATAACTGGAGCACTACTTCTATCTTCAGTTACTTTCGGAGCTACACAAGGAGCACAACTGTCTCTTTTACCAGGGGTTCAATTTGGAGCTACTACATCTGACTCAATAGATGGTGTTAGTTTTAACCTGTTAGGAGCAGAGAACCAAAATGTTTCTGGATTTGATCTATCTCTTATCGGTTACAGAAAAGTTAATGGAGATTTTTCTGGAGCTCATCTTTCTTTATTTTTAGAAGCTTTTAGAGTTGATGGAAATATGAAAGGAGTTTCTTTATCTCTTTGGAATGATATTCAAGGAAATGTTAATGGTGGAACTTTAGGACTTGTAAATACTGTAGGTGGAGATGCTATTTTTCAATTGGGAGGAGTTAACATAGTTAAACAAGAGGCAATGGTACAACTTGGATTTGTTAACTATGCTCAACATGTAAGTGGACTTCAATTTGGATTTGTCAATGCTGCTAAAAACCTAGAAGGGTTACAAGTGGGATTAGTTAACTATGCTGAGAATGGAGTTTTTCCTGTTCTTCCAATAGTAAACTTTAGAAAAACACTATTCTAAACTTGCAAAGGGATATCTAAGTTAAGAAATTTCTTACACTCCCTCAGATATTTTATCTCTTAAGAAGAAAACTAAGAATTGTTCCATATTCCAAGAAGTTGATTAACTGTGGCTTATCTCACTAAAAATGCAAGGGTTAAGTCTTTGACTTATTGCATTTTTTAGCGTTCGATTTCGCTGAGTTAATCTAACTTCTCTTCATAATTTACACAATTCTTTGAGTTTTCTTTAGTTGGATAATAACTAAATAGTTACTTTATATATTAGTGAATTATTTTTCTTATCGTTGGTTATTAATATTTATCACTATTCCCAAAGCTGTAAATACAGTTATAATAGAAGTTCCCCCCCAACTAAAAATAGGCATAGGAATTCCAAAAACAGGTAGCATTCCTAAAGCTACATAAATATTGATTAAAACCTGTGTTATTAAATACCCACCTATTCCAAGTGCAAGGTATTTTCCGAAGTAATCTTGAGTTTCCATAGCAGTTCTCTTTATATTATTAAATAGTAATAAAAAAAGAATCACCACTAGTAACATTCCTAGAAATCCAAACTCTTCTCCAAAAGTAGCCAATACAAAGTCTGTATTTGCCTCTGGTAAATAGTTATATTTTTGAACTCCATTGGCATAGCCTTCTCCTAAAATACCACCTCTTCCAAAAGCCATAAGAGATTGAGCTACTTGGTACCCTATATCTAAGTCATACTCATTTTTTATAATTCCGTTTAAATAACTAACAACTCTTCTCAATCTGTATCCATAAGAGAGTTTATCTCCTATATGCATAACATAGTAAAAAAACAGTGTTGCTCCTCCTAAAAAACCAGATACAGTTGCAATTATTAATCTTAAATTTAGTTTACTTACAAACAACATAACAGAAGTAATTGCAAAATAGTGAATAGTTGTTCCTAAATCTCTTTGTAATAGTATTAAGAAAGCATAAATAAATACAATACCAGATATATTAGCTAATATCCCTGCACTTTCATACTGTTCTTCCTCTCCTTTAGATAGGAGTTTTGCCATAATAATTATAAAAGGTAACTTCATCAATTCAGAAGGTTGAATACTAAAGGGACCTAGTCTTATCCAACCAATAGCTCCATTTACATAGGGAACATACTTTCGTAAAGCTGGTATTTTAGATCCTATAAATACACCTAATAATGAAAATATTGAAATTAATAATAGAAAGGTTAGAACTCTTTTTTTCTCATACTCACGATAATCTCTAGTAGAGGCAATTATAAACATTACCACTCCCAATCCCATATACATATAGTGATTTTTTATAACTGTTATCCCTTTTAAATAAACTCCCTCTAGCTTAACACTTGTCATATTCAAAAGGCTCATTAAAATCAGTAAAATAAGTACTAAAACAATTCCACCATTTCTAAGTTTTTTTCTTCTTTTTCTCTCCTCTTCACGCTCTATTCTATCTATTCTATTCCTTTTGTGATAGAGATTTTCATTTTCTATTGATACCTTCATCTTTTATCACTCTGTTTCTAATATATTTTTTTCTAAATAGTTAGCTACTCCATCCTCTATATTTTTTTCAATCATCTCATTGTTAGGAAGTTTCTCTTTTAGTCTTTCAGCTGCATTTCCCATCACCAGCCCTTTTCCAACTTCTTTTAACATCTCATAGTCATTTAAACCATCACCAAAAGCTATAACATCTTCTAAAGATATCCCCAATCTTTCCATTACATTTTTTATAGCTTCTCCCTTACATACATTTGGAGCCATAAACTCTAAACAATCTGGACCTGATAGTGTTATAGATACCTTATCTCCTAACTCTTGAGCCATCTCCTCTTCAAACTTTAATAGTTTTTCTTGATTTTTACTGATGAAGAAGATCTTTACAAAACTTTCATCCTTTATCTCATTAAAGTCCTTTAATTCATAAAAGAATCCACTCTCTTGGTGAAATTTATTAAACTCTTCCCACTCCTTTTCAACATACCAATGTTCCCCTGTATATATATGTCTTGATATCTCTTCATCACACTTCTTTTCTAAGATTTTTTTAACTATCTCTCTATCTATATTTCTCTCATAGACTACTTTATTCTCTTCATCATGAATTCTTGCTCCATTTGAACTTATAAGATAAGAGTCTAATCCTAAAAGTTTTTTCAATTCCATAGCATCTAAATGGTGTCTTCCAGTAGCAATGAAAATCTTTCTCCCACTTTCCTTTACTTTCTTTATAATCTCTTTTGTTCTCTGTGAAAACTTATGCTCTCCATTTAAAAGTGTTCCATCTAAATCACTTACAATAGCTTTGTATCTCATATTTTAGTACTCCTTTTTTCTATGATTTTTCTCTATATATAATACCATTAAAAAAAAAAAATGAAAAGTTTTTATTTTTTTATTGACATATTTTTTAAATTATGATATTATTATTTTTGTCGATGGGAGCGGAATATAGCGCAGTCCGGTAGCGCATCTGCCTTGGGAGCAGGGGGCCGCAAG
>DXSD01000011.1 GCA_019410665.1 Fusobacterium sp. | reverse complement strand
AGATGTGTATAAGAGACAGGGAAAATTGATGGATATAAAAGAGAAAATATCTTTGGAAGCTAGAGAGAGAATGAAGCTAGAAATAGAAGACGCTCAAGGGAATGAGGTATTTTTTAGAGGAATTCCAGATGAAAATGGAGTAGTAACAGAAGTTCAAGTATTGGCTAGAGGAAATGCTTATTCTGTTCCAGCCATATTAAAGGCTATGAGAAAAGGAGAGGTAATAATACACAATCATCCCTCAGGTTTTCTTTATCCTTCAGATGCTGATGTAGAGATAGCTTCTATCTATTCTAATAGACTTGATGGAGCCTCTTATATAGTGAATAATCAAGTTGATGATATATATATAATTGTAGAAATTTTTAAAGATGAAAATATAGAGATAGATATTGTGCCATATTTTGAAAAAACAGGACTTCTATCACAAAACTTTAAAGACTTTGAATATAGAGATGAACAACTTCATATGGCTAAGCATATAGAAAAGGGATTAAATAGTGAGACTCCAGTAATAGTAGAGGCTGGAACTGGAACTGGAAAAACATTAGCATACTTAATTCCAAGTATTGAATGGGCAATAAAGAATAAGAAAAGAGTAGTAATATCTACAAATACAATAAATTTACAAGAACAACTTTTAAACAAAGATATTCCCATAGCAAAAAGAGTGATACAAGGAGATTTTAAATATATTTTAGTAAAAGGGCGTGGAAACTATTTATGTAATAGAAAATACCATAATTTGGCATTTTCTGATGGGAATATAATAGAGGATTTTACTCCTTCTCAAAAAAATCAATTTGTTGAAATTATAAAATGGGGAAATGATACAGAAACTGGTGATAAAGGAGAGCTTACTTTTGAAGCAGAAGCAGTAGTCTGGGAGCTGTTTCAGAGTGAAACTGACATGTGTTCTGGAAGTAAGTGCCCTTATAAAGGTGAGTGTTTCTTCTTAAAATCTAGAGAAGAGAAGAAAAAAGCTGATATTTTAATAACTAACCATCACATGTATTTTTCTGATTTAGCAATAAGAAAAGAGATAGGTTTTAATACTGAATATTCTATATTGCCAGAGTATGGGCTTGTAGTTTTTGATGAAGCTCACAATATAGAGAAGGTAGCTAGAGATTACTTTTCCTATGAAGTTTCTAAATATGCTTTTACTAAAACAATGAATCAAATTTTTGTATCTGAAGGAAAGAAAAAAAATACAGGAGCTTTAGATTTTGTTCTAAAACATATAAAAAGTGAAGAGATAGATAGTAGAGGAATTTTAGAAAGAGAGATAGAGGATATTAAACTTAAACATAAATCTTTATATGTAACTGGAAGAGAGTATTTTAACCATATTATTGAAGTATTTTCAAAAGGAGAAATGGGGACTTTTACTTTTAGGGCAAGAAAAGAAGAGATGGATAACTCTCCTTTTTTAAGTGAATTAAACACATATAAAGATAAATTCCTGAGTGAGTATAACTCTTATAATAGAAAAGTTAGAGGGTTAATAAAAGAGTTAAAAGATGAGGAAGATGATGCTGGACATATAAATGATTTTGCAAGATATATTGATAGACTAGATAATTTTATAAATAATTTTAGATTTATACATGACTTTTCAGATGAGGAGTTTATATATTGGATAGAGGTAAATAGTAGAAAAAGTAATTCTAAGTTAGTGGCAACTCCTTTAAAAATTGATAGTGAGTTGCAAAAAAATCTATATTTAAATTTAAAACAGATAGTGTTTACTTCTGCTACCATTGCTATAGGAGAGGATTTTAGCTATTTTAAAGAATCTATAGGATTGGATAAGAATACTTTAGATAAGGTAATTCACTCTCCTTTTGATTATGATAAACAGATGAAGGTGTATATTCCAAATGATATATCTGATCCTGCAAGTAGAGAGTATATAGATGAGGTTTCTGAATTTTTAAAATCTCAGTTAATAACTTCTAAGGGAAGAGCTTTTATTCTTTTTACCTCATATCAAATGTTAAATTATGTTTATTATATGATAAAAGATGATTTAGAGAGAAGTGGTCTTAATCTATTTATTCAAGGAATGGCTCCAAGAACACATTTAGTAAATATGTATATGTCAGAGAAAAATCCTGTTTTATTTGGAACTGATTCCTTTTGGGAAGGTGTAGATATAAAGGGAGAACAATTAAGTAATGTTATAATAGTAAAACTTCCTTTTAAAGTACCTAGTGATCCTGTAACTGAAGCTATAATAGAGCATATTACTGCTCAAGGAAAAAACTCTTTTACTGAATATCAGATTCCAGAAGCTGTAATTAAATTTAAACAAGGGATAGGAAGATTGATTAGGAGTAAAAGTGATTCTGGGATTATAACTATTTTAGATAATAGGGTTATAACCAAGAAGTATGGTAGATTTTTCATAGAGTCTATTCCAACTAAAAATATTAACTCTCTTTCTAAATCTGAAATAATTAGAGATATTATAAAAAATTTGAAAGGTGGTAAAAAATGAGGACTATAAATCTCTTTGGATTAAAACTGCAGTTTGAAATAAAGAGAAACAAATATAGTGATGAAAATATTTATTCAAGTGAATACTCTTTAAGAGAGAAACTAATATATATAATTTTGATTATGTTTATAATAGCTTTTTCTTCAAAAATTTCACTTCTTTCTAACCAAAATAACTATAAAGTAGGAGATATAGTACGTGGAGATATATATGCTCCCAATACAATTATTTTTAAGGATCAAAGTGCAAAAGAGCAGATAATTGAAAATATGATTAAAGAATCTGGAAAAGAGTATATTTTCTCTTCAGATGTGGAAAAATTATACTTAGATTATTTTGATGAATTTTTTAAGAGCATATATCAATTAAAAAATAAGACAATAGATGAGTTAGAGTATAGCTCTTTAGAAAGAAATACTAATAAAAAAATTCCAAGTGCTTTGGTACAAGAGATAACTGCTCTTAAAGTAGATAAAATTAAAAACTTAGAGAATGAAAGTAGAAAATTTTTAGTCGAAGCGTATGGCGAGGGGATTCTACAAGAGAAAAATTTGATTATTTATAATTCTCCAGCAGATAAGAATTATGAAAAACTTTCAGAATTAGCCAAAAAAGTAGTTGATATATTTATATCACCTAATTATATTTATGATGAGATAAAAACAAAGAAAAATATTCAAGAGAAAGTTTCTCAAATTAGTGATCAGTATGTAGAGATAAAAGCAGGAACTCTTATAGCTAAAACTGGAGAAGTATTAAATGAAAGAAGAATAAGAATATTAGAAGCTTGTGGTGTATATTCATACAAGAAGAGTTTCTCTTTAATTTTTGCAAATGTTATATATTTAGGAATAGTATCTTCTTTGCTTTATAGTCTGTTTTTTTCTAACTATAGGAAACAGATATTAAATAAAAACTATTATAGATCCTCTATTTTAATATTAGCAGGAACTTTATTAGCATTTAGAATATTTAATAATGATATGATGTATTTAATACCAGCAGATACAGCATTTTTTCTTTTGATTTTATTGGTAGGTAAAGGTTATGCAACCTTACTATTTTCTTTTATGCTGTTTTTCTTAATGCCAATACTAAATTATGATTTGAAGTTTTTCACTATGTATTTTATTGCTATGGCTTTTGTTCCACACATTGTTTCTAAAATAACAACTCGTTCAGGAATAATAGCAGCAGGGATTCAATTGTCAGTATTAAAGGTTGTAATATATCTACTATTCTCGTACTTTTCAGAGATTGAGAGTTTTACAACTGCCTTAACTTCTGGTTTAATTTTATTATCAGGACTTATTTCTGGAATGTTAACAATTGCTCTACTACCATATTTTGAGAGAACTTTTAATATTTTAACTATATTTAGATTATTAGAGTTAGGAGATTTATCCCATCCACTTTTGAAAAAAATTTCAGTGGAGGCACCAGGAACATTTCAGCACTCTGTTATGGTAGCGACTCTTTCTGAGAATGCTGCTACAGCAATAGGGGCAAATGCTATATTTTGTAGAGTAGCTTCCTATTATCATGATTTAGGGAAAACTAAGCGTCCTAAATTTTATGTAGAAAATCAGGAGAATGGAGAGAATCCACATAATAAAATATCTCCATTTATGAGTACTCTAATTATAACATCTCATACAAAAGATGGGGCAGAATTAGCAAAAGAGTATCAAATTCCTAAAGAGATAAGAGATATAATGTATGAACATCAGGGAACAACTTTTTTAGCGTATTTTTATAATGCTGCAAAAAAAATTGATCCAAATGTAGAAAAAGAAGAGTTTAGATATAGTGGACCAAAACCTAAAACAAAAGAGTCAGCTATTATAATGTTAGCAGATTCAATAGAAGCTGCTATAAGATCTCTAGATGAAAAATCACCAATAACTATGGAAAATATGATAAGGAAGATTATAAATAGTAAAATAGAGGATAATCAATTATCAGAAGCTAATTTAACTTTTAAAGAGATAGAAATAATAATAAAGACTTTTATAAAAACTTTGGTTAGTATTCACCATGTAAGAATAAAATATCCAGGACAAAAATAGAGAAAAAGGAGAGTAAAAATGGAATTAATATTAGAGATGTCATTAGAGATAGAGGGATTTGATGATTTAGTAAAAGAGGAGGAGATAAGGGAGTATGTTAGCAAAGTATTAGAAAAAGAGTATGAAAGTGAGGCTCCAGTATATATGTCGCTTCTTTTTACAGGAAATGATGAAATTCAAGAGATAAATAGAGAGTATAGAGATAAAGACCAACCAACTGATGTAATATCTTTTGCTTATCATGAAACTGAGGATTTTGATATAGGACCCTATGATACTTTAGGGGATATAGTTATCTCTTTAGAAAGAGTTGTAGAACAGGCTAAAGAGTACAATCATTCTGAAAAAAGAGAGCTATTTTATGTTTTGACTCATGGAATTTTACATCTTTTAGGATATGATCACATTGAAGAGGAAGATAAGGTAGTTATGCGTGCTAAAGAAGAGGAGATATTAGGAGCTTTTGGTTATACAAGAGAGATGTGATTCTATGCATGAAAAGAGAAATAAATGGAAAAACATAGGAGTAACTGAAAAATTTAACGTTGCCTTTGAGGGAATTTTTGAAACTATACGGACAGAGAGACATATGAAGTTTCACTGTTTTTGTACAATTATAATTTTTATTTTATCGTTATTTTTAGATATTGGAAAGTATGAGGCATTAGCTATTATTTTAAGTGTTTCATTGATATGGATAGCAGAGCTTATTAATACTTCTATTGAAAGTTGTGTAGATATGGTAACAGAAAAATACCACCCTTTAGCCAAAAGAGCCAAAGATATAGCTGCAGGAGCAGTATTAGTAGCTGCAATTAATGCCCTTTTTATAGGATATATAGTATTTGAAAAAAAGATAGTAATGAATATGAGGGATATATTTTTTATATTTAAAAAATCTTATCAACATACTGTACTGGCAATTTTTGTTTTGATTGTTATATTAGTTATTTCAATTAAAGCGATAACTGGAAAGGGAACAGCCTTAAGAGGAGGATTCCCAAGTGGGCATAGTGCTTTATCAACTTCTATTTTAACTTTGATAACTTCATTGACAGATAATCCTAAAATATTTTTCTTAACATTAATTTTAACTATCTTAGTAATCCATTCAAGAATTGAAGGAAAGATACATACATTTTTTGAAACTATGATAGGAGCTTTTTTAGGTTGGAGTGTAACCTATCTTATTTTAGTCTTGATAGAATTATAGGTGATATTGTGATTAGTGTAAAAGAGTACATACTTTTAAGTATTCTATCTTATTGTAATTTAGGAGAGGAAGAATACGGAAAAAATTTAGAAGAGATCTTTTATGGAAAGGATAGTGGAAAAATAATAGATGGAACCTTTACTATTTTGCTTCCTAAAAATAGAGATTTTTTTCTAGATTATTTTAAAGATATTTTAAAGTTTTGGAAAGTTTTATATGTAGATAATAGAACTTCTCAAAGTTTAAAAGAGAGAAAGTCAGGATTTTATGCTTGTGCTTTTCAAAAAAAAGATAAGGTTGTCATTTCTTATAGGGGAAGTGAAAAATATCCTCTAGAAGATGCATATAAAGATTTTATTGAAACTGATTTGGCAATTGGTTTGGGAAAAATTCCTCTTCAATTTTATGAAGGAGTGGAAGTATATTCTCATTTGATAAATGAATTAAAAATCCCTAAAAGTAATATTATTTTAACTGGACACTCTCTAGGTGGAGGAATAGCTCAATATGTTGCCTTGAGTATAGATAAAATATATAATTATATCCCTTATACTTATACTTGGAATGCTGTTGGAATAAACAGAGAGGGAATAGTTTCAATACTTGATTATATAGATCTGGATAAAATAATAAAAGAACATACAGATATGTCATTACAAGAGAGAAAAATCTTTTTAGATTTTAAAGAACCATATTTAGAGTTTTTAGCTAAGGAATTAAGAAAAATAAAAGCGATAAAAGACTTGAGAACTTCATTGGTAGATAAGGATGATACTGTATATTTTGATATGGATGAAAATTTTATAAAACAACTTATAAAAAGTACTAATATTGAAAAGTGTTTGATGAAGTTACCATTAGCTAGAAGAAAAAATTTAATATTGAAACAAAATTTTTTTGAAGAGATATTTCAGTTAGATAATATGGGGGAACTATTAGAGAAAGCTCAAAAGTTTATAGAGAGAGTTAAAGATAATAAAGTGTATGAACAGAGAGTCTTTAACTTTGGACATTCACAAGATCTAACTTTTTCACTATTTAAACATTTAGGAGTAACCTATCTGATAGATGAAAATTTTATAAAACAAGATAGAAAGAAAACCTCCTTTTTTAACAACTTCAAAATATTTACAAAATCTATTCAAGATCATCATTTTGAAGATGTTTTTTTTCCTTTTATAGCGACTACTGGAGAGAGAAAGGGAAATTTTTCAAGAGAATTAACTTGGGAATTTATTTCAAGCTCTTTAAGAAAACTACTTTCTATGGAGTATTGCTTAACTAAGAGATTATTAGCTCATTATTATTCCCTTGAAAATATAGATGAGAGTAATTTTTTAGAAATAAAAAATGACATTATAAATGGTTTAAATAAAAGTGGTGTGAATTTATTATATAGATATCAAATAGTAGAGCAAATAAAAAAAATGGAAATGGAAGAATTTAGTATTTTATGGGAAAAAGTGAAGAAAAAACTACCAAGTCCATATAAAAGTATAGATATATTTGATACATTTATTTTTGATAACGAATAATGGTTAATAAAAAAAGAAAATAATAGGAATGAAAGTATTGAAAAGAAAAATTACTTATGTTATCATAATTATAATAAAATATTTGGAGGTAGGATATGAAATATTTCTTGGCAGTACTTTTATTAATTTTTACAGCTTGTGGTGGTGGAGAAAAAGAGATGACCCAAGAGCAAACTACTTTAAAAGTTGCTCTAGCATATAAGCCTCGTTCTTTTGATCCACATAGACATACAGATAGTGCTACACTTGCAGTTACGAAGCAAATTTATACCAATTTATTTTCTTTAGATGAAAATGGAGATGTTGTTCCAGAATTGGTTGAGAGTTACGAGATAAAAGAGGATAGCTCAATAGTTTTAAAATTAAAAAAAGGGATATTTTTTCATAATGGGGAAGAGATGAAAGCTGAAGATGTAAAAAGAAGCTTAGAAAGAAATCTAGAAATTCCTGTATCAAGAGTTTTAGTAGAGGCGATAGAGAATATAGAGCTTTTAGATGAGTACACTTTAAAAATAAATCAAAGTAACTCACCATCAATATTACTACATAATTTGGCACACTCTTCAACTGCTCTTGTAAAAGAGGTTGAAAAAAATGAACAGGAGATAAGCTTAGTAGGAACAGGAGCTTATAAAATAAAAGATTGGACTTTAAGTGAAAAAGTTCAGTTAGAGAGTTTTGATAAATTTTATGGGAAGGAGCCTGAAATAAAAGAGATTATTTTTCAAACTATTCCTGAAACTTCAAATAGATTGATAGCTCTTGAAACTGGAGAGATAGATATAGCTTATGATATATCTTCTAATGATATAAAAGGAATAAATAGGAATCCTAAATTAAAAGTTATTAATGAGGTATCTTTAGGAAGTGATTTTATAACTATTAATACTAAGAAAATTACTGATAAAAGAATAAGACAAGCTATTGAATATGCAATTGATAAAAAATCTCTAGTGGCTACTATTTATGAAGGATATGGAAATGAGGCTGATTCTATATTATCTCCATCAGTTTTTGGATATAGTAGTAATTCTAATAAGAGAGAGTATAGTGTTGAAAAATCAAAATCTTTATTGAAAGAAGCAGGGGTTGAAAATTTAAAATTGGGACTTTGGATCTATGATGAACCATCTAGACAACAGATGGCTCAAATAATTCAAGCCAACTTAAAAGAGGTTGGTATTGATGTAGAAATCAATGTTTTAGAAGTATCTTCATTTTTACAATATACAGGAATGGGAGAGCATGATATGCTTATAGGATTGTGGTATGTAAGCACAGGGGATGCAGATTATGGATTCTATCCACTACTTCATTCAAGTTCAGCTGGACCTGTAGGAAATAGAAGTTTCTATAGTAATTTAGAAGTAGATAAACTTTTAGATAGAGCTAGAAAAACAACTTCTGTAAATGAAAGAAAGGAAAATTATAGAAAAGTTCAAGAAATTATAAGAGATGAGGTTCCATTATTTCCAATTGCTTACAAAAATTACACTATCGGATTACAGAAAAATATTGAAGGATTTATATTTAATCCTAATGGGAATCATGAATTATATAAAATATATATAAAAAAAACTAATTAGTTATATTAAAATTTATGAACTCTGTTTGAGCAAAAAAAATGCTTATAATAAGAGTTCTATTTTTTTTATATAAAAATATAAACTTATATTCAGATGTACTATTTTATTAATTTTTTTTCGATTTTAAATCTTAATTAACAATTATTTAATATAAAGTTTGGTGTAAAAAATAAATATATGTTGAAAAATTAGGCATTATTTAACAAAAAAAAACTCATAATAAAAAAAAGAAAAATACCCTATTGCAAATAAAAAAAGTATGTGGTAATATCTAATTATAAAGAAAACAAATAGGGGTCATAAGTGATCTAAAACACAGATATTAATGGATGGAGGATAAGGTTATGGCAAAAAAAGTGGTTTTAGCAGGAGCATGTCGTACAGCTATAGGATCAATGGGTGGAGCTTTAAGTAACGTTCCAGCAGCAGAATTAGGATCGGTAGTAATAAAAGAGGCTTTAAATAGAGCTGGAGTACCAGCTGAAAAGGTTGATCAAGTATTATTTGGATGTGTAATTCAAGCAGGATTAGGACAAAACGTTGCACGTCAAGCTTCATTAAAAGCAGGATTATCAATAAAAACTCCAGCAGTAACTTTAAACGTAGTATGTGGATCAGGACTACATACAGTAAATATGGCAGCTGCAATGATTCAATCAGGACAAGCTGATATCGTAGTAGCAGGAGGAACTGAAAATATGTCTTCAGCTCCATACTTATTAAAGAAAGGACGTTATGGATATCGTTTAGGAAATGCTGAATTAGTAGACGCAATGGTAAATGATGCACTATGGGATGCATTTAATAACTACCATATGGGAATTACAGCAGAGAATATTTGTGATCAATGGGGATTAACTCGTGAAGAGTTAGATAAATTTGCAGCAGATAGCCAACAAAAGGCAGTAAAAGCTCAAGAAGAAGGGAAATTTAAAGATGAGATTGTTCCAGTAGTAATAAAAGGTAAAAAAGGAGACATCATTGTAGATACAGATGAGGGACCAAGACCAGGAACAACAGTTGAGGGTATAGGAAAATTAAAACCAGCATTCAAAAAAGATGGAATGGTAACAGCAGGAAATGCATCAAGTATAAATGATGGAGCAGCAGCAATAGTTGTAATGTCAGAAGAAAAAGCAAAAGAGCTTGGAGTAAAACCAATGGCAACTTGGGTAGACGGAGCATTAGGTGGAGTAGAACCATCAATAATGGGAATTGGACCAGTAGAATCAACAAGAAGAGTTCTAGAGAGAACAGGAATGAATATAAATGATTTTGATTTAATTGAGGCTAACGAAGCTTTTGCAGCACAATCATTAGCAGTAGGAAAAGATTTAGGATTTGATGTATCAAAATTAAATGTAAATGGAGGAGCAATAGCTTTAGGGCACCCAGTTGGAGCATCAGGATGTCGTATTCTAGTAACTCTATTACATGAAATGGCGAAAAGAGATGCAAAAACAGGATTAGCAACTCTTTGTATCGGTGGAGGAATGGGATGTTCAGCTATCGTTAAGAGAGAGGATTAATAAATTGTCAACTCACTTATCTTAATCTATATATTGTTAAGAGCAGTTATCTGCTCTTAACTTATATAAAAATTAAAATTGAGGAGGTTCAAAATGAACTTTGTAACATATGAGCAAGAAGGATTTGTAGGAGTTATAACTATTAACCGTCCAAAAGCTTTAAATGCTTTAAATAGTGAAGTATTAAAAGAATTAGATGCAACTTTAGATGGGATAGATTTAGAAACAACAAGAGCATTAGTACTTACAGGAGCAGGAGAGAAATCTTTTGTAGCTGGAGCAGATATAGGAGAGATGAGCACACTTACAAAAGCTGAAGGAGAAGCTTTTGGAAAGATAGGAAATGATGTGTTTAGAAAAATAGAGACTTTCCCTATTCCAGTAATTGCAGCTGTAAATGGATTTGCACTAGGAGGAGGTTGCGAAATAGCTATGAGCTGTGACATTAGACTTTGTTCTGATACAGCTTTATTCGGACAACCTGAAGTTGGATTAGGAATAACACCAGGATTTGGAGGAACTCAAAGATTAGCTCGTTTAATTCCTGTTGGAAAGGCAAAAGAGATAATTTATGGAGCTGTAAATATTAAAGCAGATGAAGCTTATAGATTAGGGTTAGTAAATGCTGTATATCCTTTAGAGGAGTTATTACCAGCAGCTAAAAAATTAGCAGCAAAAATAGCTAAAAACGCTCCTATTGCAGTTAGAGCATGTAAAAAAGCTATAAACGAAGGTTTAGATGTAGGAATGGATCAAGCTATTGTAATAGAAGAAAAACTTTTTGGAAGTTGTTTTGAAACTGAAGATCAAAGAGAAGGAATGCAAGCTTTCTTAGAGAAAAGAAAAGTAGAAGGATTTAAAAATAGATAAAATAAACTCTTTATAATAAAGAAAGACATATAAAAATTTAGGAGGCATTAAAATGAAAGTAGGAGTAATTGGTGCTGGAACTATGGGTTCTGGAATTGCACAAACATTTGCACAAACTGAGGGGTATGAAGTAGTTCTTTGTGATATTAATGAGGAGTTTGCAGCTAAAGGAAAAGCTAAAATAGCTAAAGGATTTGAGAAAATGGTAGCTAAAGGGAAAATGGATCAAGCTACTGCTGATGCTGTATTAGCAAAAATAACTACTGGAACTAAAGAGATTTGTGGAGATTGTGATTTAGTAATCGAAGCAGCTTTAGAGAATATGGCAGTTAAAAAACAAACTTTTAAAGAGTTAGATGCAATTTGTAAACCAGAGGCTATGTTTGCAACTAATACATCTTCTCTATCAATTACAGAGATAGGTGCAGGATTAAATAGACCTGTAATAGGAATGCACTTCTTTAACCCAGTACCTGTAATGAAACTAGTAGAAGTAATAGCAGGATTAAATACACCAGTAGAAATGGTAGATACTATTAAGAAAATATCTGAAGAGATAGGAAAAGTTCCTGTACAAGTAGAAGAAGCAGCAGGATTCGTAGTAAATAGAGTATTAATTCCTATGATCAATGAAGCAGTAGGAATATTAGCTGATGGAGTAGCTTCAGCTGAGGGAATAGATAATGCAATGAAACTAGGAGCTAACCATCCAATGGGACCATTAGCATTAGGAGACTTAATAGGATTAGATGTATGTCTAGCTATTATGGAAGTACTATACAACGAATTTGGAGATTCTAAATACAGACCTCATCCATTATTAAGAAAAATGGTTAGAGGAGGAAAACTTGGAAGAAAAACTGGAGAGGGATTCTTCAACTATAACAAATAGTTTTATAGCTCTAGGAATAAAAAATTAAATAAATAAAAAAAGCTGAGTAGCATTAAAAATGCTTTACTCAGTTTTTTTATTTTCCTCTTCAAGTTTAAAAAAGTAATTTGTTAGTTCTTGAGCACAACTATCCATATTTTCATAAGTTATAGAAAGTTCAAATTCATGTCTGTCTATGCTTACCTCATAAAGAGGATCATAATATTGAACAATTAGTAATTCCCCTAACTCTCTTAAATTCCCTTTATTAAGAAGATCTAAATAATTATTTGTTTTTTCCTTTGAAACATAACGAGCTACCTTCATAATACACTCTTCAATCTCTTGAGGTGGTACATTAGTATAATCTTCCATTAAAATATCCAGTCTGTTAGGTATAGAGGTATCAATAAAAAGATGGCGTCCATTACTCATTGAAGAATAAACAGATTCAGGAACATAGAGATTTCCTATTCTCTTGCTTTCACTTTCTACAACAATATATTTACTTTTACAAGTTCTTAAAAATTCAAATACTTCTCCATCGAATCTTTTTTGACTTTGAGGAAGTTTTTCTCCAAGAGCACCAAAAAAAGAACCTTTATGAGCTGCCATTTTTTCAAGATCCATTACTGTGGCTCCTAAATCAGCCATTTTATTTAAAATCTTTGTTTTTCCAACTCCAGTTCTACCATGGACAACAATATATTTGAAATTTTCATTGAGTTTTTCAATATTACTTAGAACAAACTCTCTATATGCTTTATATCCACCATCTAATTTAGCAACACGGTAACCTAAGCTATTAAAAAGAGAGGCTATAGATGAGCTTCTCATACCTCCTCTAGCACACATAAAAACAAGTTTTGAATGCTTTTTAGAAAGTTCTTGTACCTGATCAAAAATTTCAGGAAGTCTTTTAGAAATAAACTCTACTCCTAATTTTTTAGCTTTTTCTTTAGATCTTTGTACATAAGTAGTTCCTACTGCAACTCTTTCTTCATCTAAGAGAACGGGAATGTTAACAGAGTTAGGAACTTTTTCTAATTCATACTCTTTTGGGGTTCTAACATCTATAAGTACAGCATTTTCATCTTTTAAAAAATCTTCAAAAGTTATTAAAGTCATATATTTCTCCTTCGCTTATAAACATTTCACTCTCTATTATATCACAACTGTAAAAATAATTAAATATATGGAAAAGAATATTGATTAAATTTATTTTATGTCTATATGAGTTACAAAAAATAAATTGTTTTTTTTAAAAAATTATTTGACATTGGATAAGGTTAGGTAAATAGGGAGTTAAAAAGAAATTTATACAATATATAGTTTGATTATAAAAAATAACACAATATTTTGTAGAAAAAAATGCTATAATAAAAAATAATACAATTAAATATTTTAAAGAGAGGTAGAGGGATGGAAATAAAAGAATGGTTAGGAAGCGAAAATAAACTTGGAATAGATATTTGGGAGAAAAAATATAAATACAATGGGGAAACTTTTGAAGCTTGGTTAAATAGGGTATCAGGTGGAGATAAAGAGTTAAAAGAGATGATAATAAATAAGGAGTTTATCTTTGCAGGGCGTATTTTATCTAATAGGGGATTACAAAATTTAGGAAGAAAAATAACTTTATCAAATTGCTATGTAGTAACTCCTCCTGAAGATAATTTAGAATCTATATTTGATACAGCTAAAAAATTAGCAAGAACATACTCATATGGAGGAGGATGTGGTGTAGATATATCTAAACTTCGTCCAAGGGGGGCAGAGGTAAATAACTCAGCTAAATACACTACTGGATCAATATCTTTTATGGATCTATATAATATGACAACAGATATAATAGGGCAAAAGGGAAGAAGAGGAGCTCTTATGATCTCTATAGATGTTAATCATCCAGATGTAGAGGAGTTTATAAAAATAAAATCTGATTTAACAAAAGTACAAAAGGCTAATATCTCTGTAAGAGTAGATGAAAATTTTATGAAAGCAGTATTGGAAGGTAAAAAATATGAAACTACTTTTAATGTAAAAGATACAGGAGAAGTTATAAAAAAGAGTGTAGATGCTGGAAAGTTATTTAGAGAATTAGCTATACAAAACTGGAGATTTGCTGAGCCAGGGGTATTGTTTTGGGATAGAATATCTAAATGGAACCTGTTGAGTGAAGATGAAGAGTTTGAATATGCTGGAACAAATCCTTGTGCAGAAGAACCTTTACCAGCAGGGGGAAGTTGTCTTCTTGGTTCATTGATACTTCCAACTTTTGTAGAGAACAATAAATTTAATTTTGAAAAATTAAAATTAGCAGTAACTAAGGCTGTGAAAGCTTTAAATGATGTCTTAGATGAAGGGTTACCATTACATCCATTAGAGGAACAAAGAGAATCTGTAAGAAATTGGAGACAGATAGGGTTAGGAGTTTTAGGAGTAGGAGATTTACTTATAAAATTGGAACTTAAATATGGATCAAAAGAATCTCTAGAATTTTGTGATGAGGTAGCTAAAACAATAATAGACACAGCTTTAAAAGCTAGTGCAATATTAGCTAGTAAAGAGGGAGCATTTCCTAAATATAAAGAGGATAAAATTTTAAAATCTCCATTTTTATTAGAAAATGCAAGTCCAGAAACTTTAGAACTTATAAAACAATATGGGCTTAGAAATTCTCAACTTTTAACTATAGCTCCAACTGGGTCTATTGGAACAATGTTAGAGATAAGCACAGGAATTGAACCTAACTTTGCTTTTTCATATACGAGAAAAACAGAGAGCCTTCATGGAGAAGATGTATATTACAAAGTGTTTATCCCAATTGCAAAAAAATATATGGAAGCTAATAACTTAAATGATGAAGAGGAGCTACCAAGTTACTTTGTAACTGCTCAAAATTTAAATCCTAATGATAGAATAAAAATGCAAGGAGTTTGGCAAAAGAGAATAGATGCTAGTATATCTTCAACAATAAATTTAGTAAATAAGGTATCAGTTGAAGAGGTAGAGCAGTTATATATAGAGGGATGGAAAAATGGACTTAAAGGGATGACAATATATCGTGCTGGTTGTGATAGAGAGGGAATATTAACTGTAGAGAAAAAAGTTGAAAAAAATCCTGAAGAGAGTTTAAAAGAGAAAATGGATAGTATAGAGAGGGGAGTTTTAAAACCAATAGCTCCAGATACTATCTACTATCCTCACAAAATGAGAATAGGCTGTGGAAAATTAAAGGTGATGATAGGATACTCACCAAGTGAAAGAGCTATTCAAGATTTATATGTAATAAGAAGTGGGACAGGAGGATGTGAAAAGAATATACAAGCTGTAGCTATATATATGTCTGGAATTTTAAGACTTGGTGGAAACCTATTTATGTTAGAAGATGCAATAGATGGAGTTAGTGGTTGTACATCTTTTGCTGTGGCAAGAAGTAAGAATTTAGATGTAAGTCAAGGAAGTACTTGTCCATCTGCAATATTGAATATTTTAAAAAAATTTGAAAAGAATATGGGATTAAATAGATATACAGAAGCTATTCAAATGTTAAATATTGAGGAGAAGAGAGAGCAAGAGATAGCTCAAAGAGAGGAGAATAAGAAGATAATCTGTCCAGAGTGTGGAGTGGAGTTAGAAGTTGCAGGAGGATGCTACACTTGTAGAAATTGTGGTTACTCTAAATGTGAATAGAAAAAAATACCTGATATATGATATAATGTATTATCAAAAAATTAAGGTGAAAATATGAAAAATCAGGCAAGAAAACTTTTAAAAGAGATATATGGATATGAAGATTTTAGAAAAGGGCAGAAGATAATTGTAGAATCAGTACTCAACGGAAGAGATACATTAGGGGTAATGAGTACAGGTGGAGGAAAATCAATCTGTTATCAAATTCCAGCACTTCTTTTTGAGGGATTGACTATTGTTATCTCCCCTCTTATCTCTTTAATGAAGGATCAAGTGGATAGTTTAAGATTACTAGGAGTAAAAAGTGTATATATAAACTCTACTTTAACAAAAGAGGAATACCTAGAAAGTATAAAAAGGATAAAGCAAAAGGAAGCAAAGATAGTTTATGTAGCTCCAGAGAGACTTGCTAATGAGAAGTTTATAGAGTTTATAAAGAGATTTAAAATCTCTTTAATAGCAGTAGATGAAGCTCATTGTATCTCTCAATGGGGACATGATTTTAGAAAAAGTTATTTAGAGATTCCCAATTTTATGCAGAAAATAGGACAGAGAGCACAGATATTAGCTCTTACAGCTACAGCTACCAAAGAGGTACGAAAGGATATAGAGGAAAAATTAACTCTAAATAATCCCTTTGTGTATGTACATGGTTTTGATAGAGATAATATATTTTTTAAAGTGGTAAAAAATATAGTTCCTGAAGCTTACATAGTAGATTATTTAAAAAAAGCTCCTAAAAAATCTGGAATAATATATGCAGCTACTAGGAAAGAAGTGGACAATCTCTATGCTTATTTAAAACTTAAAGATGTAAGTGTAGGGAAGTATCATGCAGGACTTACAGAGGAAGAGAGAAAAGAGAATCAAGAGAAATTCTTAAAAGATGAGATATTGATAATGGTAGCTACTAATGCTTTTGGAATGGGAATAGATAAATCTAATGTAAGATTTGTAATACATAGAAATATACCAAAGGATATGGAGAGCTATTATCAAGAAGCTGGAAGAGCTGGAAGAGATGGGGCTCCAGCAGAAGCAGTGCTCATGTTTTTTGAAGAAGATGTAAGTACTCAAAATTTTTTAATTGATAGTAATGAAGAAACAAGTGATGAATTAAAAAAAGAGAAAATAAAAAAATTAGATGCTATGGTAGAGTATGCATATTTAGAAAGTTGTTATAGAGAGTATATATTAAAATATTTTGGTGATAAGAGAATAAAAAACTATTGTGGAAAGTGTGGAAATTGTAAAACTCTAAAAAATGTAGAAGATTTAACTATTGATGCTCAAAAAGTAATATCTTGTATTGGTAGGGCGAAAGAGAGTATAGGAGTTTCTACTCTTGCAAATATACTATATGGAAGAAGTGATACAAAAATGGAGAGAAAAAATTTCAATAAACTTTCCACTTTTGGAATCATGAATGATAGAGAATTAACTTGGATAGAGGAGTTTATAAATTTTTTAATATCAGAGGGGTATTTTGAACAGAGTGCTGGAAGTTTTCCCACTCTCAAACTTAATGAAAAATCTAAAAGAGTAATTAAAAATGAGATCTCTGTTTTTAGAAGAGTTGATGAAAAGATCACTTTTGATTATTTTGAAGATCAGTTGTTTGAAGAGTTGAATCAATTGAGAGGTGAAATAGCTAAAAGAGAGAATGTTGCTCCATATATAGTTTTTTCAGATATGACACTACTTGAAATGGCTGAGATTAAACCTAAAAATAGATGGGAAATGCTGAAAATTAGAGGAGTAGGAAATCAAAAATTTAAAAATTATGGAGATGAATTTTTAAAGGTAATCAACCATTATACTGACGAGGAGATGCAAGAGTTAGAAAAAGAAGAGAGAACATTTCAATGGTTAGAGGATGAAAAAATAGAGAGATTAAAGATAAAACTCAAGTTAAATATGGATACAGAGCAATTAAAAGAGATAATATATGAAACTTTAATCAAATAATTTAAGAGATAAAATTGTTAGATAAAATGATAAATTAAAAATACTTTATGATTAAAAATTGATTGTTGTAATGAGAGAAATATGCTATAATTACTAGAAGATATAACTAGATTATGAGGTAAAAAATGAAAAGTAGCTTTTGGACAAAAATTATCTATGAACTTTACTATATTGCTTTTGTATTTTCAGAGAGAAAAAAGAAACAGAAGGAAGCAAATAGTGTAGCAAATAAATTTTTAAAATATAATAACGAAAGAGTATTAAAAGAGATAAAGAATAAGAAGATTGAAAAAGTTCTAATACTATTACCTCATTGTTTACAAAAATACTCTTGCCCATTGAAAATAACATCGAAGATAGATAATTGTAAAAGATGTGGTCAGTGTGTAATAGGTGATTTTTTAAATATAAAAGAGGAGTTTCCAATAGAGGTAAAAGTGGCTACTGGGGGAACTTTGGCAAGAAAACATATTAAGGATACTAGACCAGATTTAGTAATGGCTGTAGCTTGTAAGAGGGATTTGGTTTCTGGGATACATGATGCATATCCCGTAAATGTATATGGAGTATTTAATGTAATTCCCAATGAACCCTGTATAGATACAACTGTATCTATTAAAGCAGTAAGAGAATTTTTAAAAGAGATATTTTAATGTATGGGATACAGGAGGTAGAACTTGAAGAGAAGAACTTTTTTTATTACTCTTTTATTAGCAATAAATGTATCAATTTTTGCATCAGAAAAAGAGGACTTAGCTTTTGTAGATGAGTTATATAAACAGAAAAAATTTGATATGGCAATTATTGAATCTAAAAGCTTTTTAGATAAATATCCCACTTCAAAATATAATAGGAGTATTCAAGATAGGATAGCCAAGGTATATTTTTTACAGGGAGATTATGCTAATGCAATAAAATATTTTAAAATTTTATTGATGAATAATAATTTAAAAGATAGGGAAAAAAATGAGATAAGATACTATTTAGTGAGATCTTATGCTGGAGTAGGAGACAGAAAGACTAGCGAAGAGTATTTACAACTTATAGATAGAAAAAATGATTACTATGAAAAAGCTATCTTTGAAATGGGAACAACATACTTAAGTCAAGAGAAATATTCTGAAGCTGAAGAGGAGTTTCAAAGAATCATCAATGGAAGTGGAAAGTATTATAATGATGCTATATTGAGTATGGCTTTACTATCTTATAATAAAGGAGATTATAATAGAAGTATAGCTTACTTAAATCAGTATGCACAGATTCAAGGAAAGAAAAATATAATATTTATGAATTACCTACTAGGTTCATCTTATTATAAATTGAATCAAACAGATCTTTCTATAAGATACTTTGAAGAGTCTGTGACTGAGAATAGAAATAGTGTATATGGAAGAAAAGCAAGTTTGAATCTTATTGAAATATACAGTAATAAAGGAGAGTTAGCTAAAGCAGAAGAAAAGCTAGGGATTTTAAAAGGAAGTAAGGATTTTAATGAAGGTGTTAGAATTTTAGGAGATTCTTATGCTACAAAAGGAGAGTATCAAAAAGCTATTGAGTGTTATAACCAAGTGACAGATTTTAGTAATCCTAAATTCCTGTATAGTTATGGATTTTCACTATATAAATTAGATAAATTAAAAGAAGCACAAAGTTATTTTGAAAGTTTAAAAAATAGCTCTTATTATAACCAAGCAATGTATTATATATTTGCTATTGATTATAAATTAGGAAATTATAAAAAAATAGTAAAAAATAGAGATGAAGTAAAAAAAGTAGTAGTAAATCAAAAAGATGTAATAAGTATAAATACCATTATAGCTAATTCAGCTTATGAAATAGGAGATTATAAACTTTCTAAAGAGTATTACGGTAGAAATTATGCCTTAAATTCAAATGTAGAAAGTCTTTACAGAATAATTGTAATAGATAATAAACTTGAGGATTTAGAGGATATAAAGATAAGATTTAATGAGTATAAATCTAAATTTCCTAACGATAATAAATATAAAAAGAATATCTATGTATCAGTAGGAGAACTTTATTATAAAAAAAATATGTTAGATGAAAGTATAGAGATATATAAAGAGTACCTAACTAATGGAAAGGACTTTGATATTTTAAACAATTTAGTAACAGCTTTATTAGTAAAACAAAATTATACTGAAATGATGAGATATTTAGATGAAGCAGATAGTTCACCAAATAGTGTATACTTAAGAGGAATTGCATCAATGGGAATGGGAAAATACTCTGATGCAGAAGGATATTTTACCATAGTAGAGCAAGATACCACTACTTCTCCAGAACTTTTAGAGAAGATAAAATTTAATAAATTGAGAAACTCTTTCTTAAGTGAGAAATATTCTGATGCTATAAAATATGGGGAGGAATATTTAGTAGCTTATCCTCAAGGAGAGAATAGAGCAGAGGTTTTAGATAAAACTGCTATAAGTTATTTTAGAACTGAGAATTATACAAAAAGTATGGAGTATTATCAAGAGTTAAAAGGTATTAAAGAGTATGAGGAGTATGCTAATTTCCAGATAGCTGACTCTTATTATGCTCAAGGAAAGTACCAAGAGGCAATAGAAGGGTATAAAATGGTATTCACAAATTATCCTGAAGGTAAATATGGAGAGAGTGCAAATTATTGGTATTTAAACTCTTTACTTAACTTAGGAAAAATTAATGAGTTTGAAAGTGAAAAAAATAGATTTTTAGAAAAATATCCTAACTCTTCTATGAAATCTAGCGTCTATATATTAGCTGGACAGGTTTATGAAAAGAAAGGCGACGTAGCTAATCTTTTAGCTAATTACCAAGAACTTTATGCAAATGCGAAGGAAGCTGATATAAAAGAGGAAAGTGCTATAAAAATTATAAATATCAATTTAGATTCCAATAAAATAGAGGAAGCTTTAAAATATATTTCAGGAATTACTAATTTAGAGATAAAAAGTTACTATAATTCACTAATATATGAAAAACAGGGAAAAACAGAGGAAGCTTTAAAAGAGTATGAAAATCTTTTTACTGGAGAGAAGTATAAAGATTATTCAGGAGTAAGACTAGGAAACTATTATTTTGAGAATAGAGATTATGTTAAAGCTAGGGAATATTATTCTGCTGTGAATAGCTTAGAAAGTAGTTCTTATAAAGATTTTGTGCTATATCAATTGTCTAATATAGATGAGATTGAAGGAAAAACAGAGGAAGCTTTAAGAGGATTTACTAAGGGATATATTTTGTATAGTGGAGATTATTCAAACTTATCAAAATTTAAAGCTGCTCAATTAAATGAGAAATTTGGAAAAGAGAGTGAAGCTGTAGGATTGTACAAAGAGCTTTATTCAGTTAAAGATTTTCAATACAAGAGCTTTATTTTAGAGAAGATGTTATTTTATACTTTAAAACAAGGAAATAAGGTGGAAGCTAAAAAATACTATCTAGAGTTACAAAAGTTAGATAAACAAACTTCAGAAAAATATAATCAATTTTTTAACTAGGAGGAATAAACTATGAAAAAAATATTTGCTACACTATTTTTACTAACTACTATTTGTGTAATGGGAGCTGATGAGGGGATAACTGCTCTTGATAAAGAGGTACAAGGGGTTAATAAAGAGCAACTTGAGATCAGAGAGATTCCTACTGAGGAAGTAATTTTAGAAAATCAAAAAATTGAATCTGGAGCTATAAAAGTGACAAATGATAACTACCAAAATCAAAATCAAAAGATAAAAGTAGTTCAAGGAGAAAAATCTGCTCTTGAAGATGAATTATCACAAGGAGTAGAGGAGAAATCTTATTGGCAGTATATACTTGGTGGACTTGGTGTAATTGCTTTAATAATAGCATTATAAGGTTGAGATAATTAGGAGGACAGATGTACTATTTAACAAATGGTGGAATACTAATGTATGTGATACTTTTTATGTCAATAGTAGGGGTAAGCGCAACAATAGAGAGAATGATTTATTTTTTTAAAAACGAAAAAGAAAATAGAAGTTTTTTAACTAAAGATATTAAAGAGCAGTTAGATAAAGGAAACTTAAAAGAGTTAATTATAATGCTAAATAAAGAGAAGTCTTCTGTATCTAAAGTATTAAAAGAGGTACTTTATGAATTATATAGAAATCCTCACTCTTCTACAGAGAAATTAGAGGAGAAGGGAAAAGAGAAAGCTATGTTACAATTAGTAGCTTTAGAGAAAAATATGTGGTTGATCTCATTAGCTGCACATTTAACACCACTTGTAGGACTATTGGGAACTGTAACAGGAATGATAAAAGCTTTCCAAGCAGTATCAATCTATGGAACAGGAGATGCAACAGTATTAGCTAAGGGAATTTCTGAAGCTTTATTTACAACAGCAGGAGGATTATTTGTAGCTATTCCAGCTTTAATATTCTATAACTATTTTAATAAGAAAATAGAGAAAATTATATCTGATATGGAGATAACAACAACAGAATTAATAAATTATTTTAGAAAATAGGAGAAGATTATGAAGATAGAGAGACAAAGAAGAAAGGGTGAGTTAATGTTAGAGCTTACCTCTTTAATAGATGTTGTGTTTCTTTTATTAATTTTCTTCTTAGTAGCAACCACTTTTGATGATATGAAAGGTGGAATAAAAATAGATTTACCTCAATCTACGATTCAGGAGATAAGTAACGTAAAAGAGATACAAATAATAGTGGATAAAGAAAAAAACTTAATACTCAATTATAAGGAAAATGGAAAATATGAGAAATTAAGTGTTAATAAAGATAGTTTAAAGGCAGAGTTAACAAAAAAACTAGCTGAATCTAAAGAGAAGAATGTAATAATAAGTGCAGATAAAAAAATAGATTATGGGTATATAGTGGATATAATGACTATATCTAAAGAGGCTGGAGCACTATCTTTAGACATAGATACTGCAGATAAAAAATAGGAGGAGCTTATGAAAAGAGATGATGGAATAAGTATAATCCTTTCAATTGTAATAAATATAGTCATAATCTTATTAATTCCTACTTTATCAGTGGAAAAGGTAGAGAATAGAAAAATAAAAGTTGGTTTAGTAGCTTATGAAAATAAGAGTAGAACTAAGCTAGAAGGAAAGAAAAATACCAATAGTCCAGAGAAAAAGAGTACACAGGAAATAAAGAAAAAAGTAGAAGAACCGAAAAAAGAGGCAGTAAAAAAAGAGAAACCTGCTGAAAAAAAGGTGGAAGAAAAGAAGGTTGAAAAGAGATCTAATGATAAGGTAGATTTAAATGCACTAAATAACATAGCTAATAATATTACAGTACCACAAGTTGATATTTTATCTGGAATTCAGCCGAAAAAGAGTTTAAGAGAGGTAAAACGGCTAGAAACTATTGAGAAAAAATTTATCCAAAGTGGTGGAGTTGTCTCTAATCAAAGTTTAAGTGAAGAGATAACTTTATCTAAAGAGTTGATATCAATAGAGAATGAAAAATTAGAATTAAAAAGAGATGATAAGCTAGAGTTTAATTCAGAAAATGGAAAAGACACAAGTTTTGATAGAATATTAAAGATAAGTGGAGACACTGAGGGACTTCCAAGTGGATATAAACTTGGAACAGAAGATGGAGATATAGTGGCTAGATGGGACAATTCTAATAGGGAGCCAGTTTATCCAGAAAGTGCTCAACTGAAAGGACTTCATGGAAGTGTAAAACTTAGAATGAATATAGATGAGAACGGAAATGTAAAAAGTCTATATATGGAAAAGGGAAGTGGAGTTCCTGAAATCAATAGTGCTATTGAAGAGGTAGGGAGAACTTGGAAGATATATTTAAGTAAAAATGGAATGAGTGTAAAAGGCGACGTTATATTAGAATATAATTTTGTTTTAAAAGGTAAGATAGATTAAGTCTATTAAATATTTTAAGAGGTGAAAAGATGGTTCTTTTAGGATTTAGATTAGAAAGAGCTTTAAAAGAGGAACTAGAAAATAATTTTGAAAATGAGTTAACTTTTGCAGAGAACATAAGCGAATTTATTGATTATTTAAAAACTAAAAAATATGAAGCAATAATAATAGAAGAGAAAAATCTTCAAGAAGAGGCTTTAATAAATCTTATAAAAAAAGTAGGAGAACATCAAAAAAAAGGTGTTATTATAGTATTAGGAGAAACTTCTAATTTAAAAGTAGTAGCAGGAAGTGTAAAAGCAGGTGCATATGACTATATATTAAAGCCAGTAGATACTCCAACTATAATAAAGATAATTGAAAAATCTGTAAAAGATTATAAACTATTAGCTGAGAGAATAGATAAACATAAAAGTACAGGAGATAAGCTTATAGGACAGACAAAGGAGATTGTAGAACTTTATAAAATGATTGGAAAAGTTGCTACAAGCAGGGTTCCTGTATTAGTAGTGGGAGAGAAGGGAACAGGAAAAACAAGTGTAGCTAAAGCTATTCATCAATTTAGTGATTGGTCAAATCAACCACTTTTAAGTTTGAACTGTACATCTTTCCAAAATGAATTATTAGAAAGAAAGATGTTTGGTTATGAGAAGGGAGCTTTTAAGGGAGCTGTTTTTCCACAAATAGGAGAATTAGAAAAAGCTAATGGTGGAACACTACATTTAGGAAATATAGAATCATTGAGCTTAGATTTACAATCTAAAGTATTGTATTTCTTAGAAGAGGGAGAGTTCTTTAGAATGGGAGGAGCAGAGCCTATTAAGATAGATGTAAGGGTTGTAGCTACTACTTGTGAAAATTTAGAAGAACTTATAAATCAAGGAAAGTTTATAGATGAACTATATAGAAAATTGAGAGTTCTAGAAGTTAATATCCCACCATTGAGAGATAGAAAAGATGATATACCTTTAATAGTAGATCACTATCTTCTTGAATGTAATGATGAATTACATAAAAATGTAAAGGGAATAAGTAAGCCTGCTCTTAAAAAAATGCTTAGATATGAGTGGCCAGGAAATGTTAATGAGTTAAAAAATGCTGTAAAATCAGCAGTTGCTCTTTGTAGAGGAACTTCTATTTTAATTGAGGATCTTCCAAGTAATGTTTTAGGAACTAAGATTGCTAAGAAAAAGGGAGAGAATCAGATTTCTGACTTAAAAGAGTGGATAAGATCAGAATTAGTTGAATTTAAAAATAATAATCAACAGGATTACTATGGAAATATAATATCTAAGGTAGAAAAAGAGCTTATTCGTCAAGTATTAGAGATAACTAATGGGAAAAAAGTAGAAACTGCAGAGATTTTAGGAATAACAAGAAATACCCTAAGAACTAAGATGAGTAACTACGGTTTGGAGTAAAAGATGTATATAACACTATATAGAAAATATAGACCTAAAAACTTTGAAGAGGTAGCTGGTCAAAAAGAGATAGTGAAAACTATAAAAAACTCTTTAAAAAATGGAAAAACATCACAAGCATATTTATTTACAGGGCCTAGGGGAGTTGGAAAAACTACCCTAGCAAGGCTTATAGCTAAAGGAGTAAACTGTCTAAAAAATGGGATGACAGATGAGCCTTGTAATGAGTGTGAAAATTGTTTAGCTGTAAATAACGGAACATTTATGGATCTAATTGAAATTGATGCTGCTTCAAATAGAGGAATAGATGAGATAAGACAGCTTAAAGAGAAAATAAACTATCAACCAGTTAAAGGAAGAAAAAAGATCTATATTATAGATGAGGTTCATATGCTTACAAAGGAGGCTTTTAATGCTTTATTAAAAACTTTAGAAGAACCTCCTGAGCATGTGATATTTATTTTGGCAACAACAGAAGCTGATAAAATTTTACCTACTATAGTTTCAAGATGTCAGAGATATGATTTTAAAACTCTCTCTTTAAATGAGATGAGAGAGCAATTAAAATTTATAAGTAAAAATGAGGGAGTAACTCTTTCAGATGAAGTAGCAGATTTAATATTTGAAAGTTCAGGCGGAAGTGTAAGAGATGCTGTATCTATTCTAGAAAGAATAATGATAACATGCTTAGGAGAAGAGATCACTTTAGAGAAAGCTGAAATGGTATTAGGTGTAACTTCTGTAAAAAAAATGGAGGAGTTTTTAGAAGAGATTAAAAATAAAAACTATTCAAATCTTGTAAGAATATTGGATAAATTTTGGAATGAATCAATAGAGATAGAGTTATTCTTTAAAGATTTTGCAAAATATTGTAAAGGATTAATAGCTAAAGAGAAAATAGATTTAGAACTTGGAATCACAATAATTGGAAGTATTTTTGACTCTTTAAATAAGTTTAAATTTGAAGAGGATAAGAGATTAGTAGGTTATGTAATTGTTGATAATTTAATGAAAAAAAATACTAAACCTAAAGAGGTAATCTTAGAGAAAATTGTTGAAAAGGAAAGTAGTATAGCTCAAAAGGAGAATAGTAATTTTGAAAAAAAGGGAACTTTAGAGGGGATAACCTTAGAAACAGTTACTAGTAGATGGAATGAGATATTAAAAGAAGCTAAGAGAGAAAAGATTACTTTAGGTGCTTTTTTAATTGCAGCAAAACCTTATAAATTTGAAGAGGATACTTTGTATATAGGCTTTGATTCTGAGAGTGTATTTTGTAAAGAGCAGATGGAGAATCCAATATATAACGAGGTATTTTTAGGAGTTGTTAGAAAGATAATTAACTCTAACTTAAAGATAAAATATGTAGTATTAGGAAAAAGAAAAAATATTGAAAAAGATGATGGAGATTTTACGAAAAAAATAGTGGATTTCTTTGGTGGAGAAATTATGGTATAATACAGAGGAGGAGAGATGATTTTACTAAGTAATATTATAACAAGTGTTCTTCTTTTTTTACTTTCTCTTCTCATGCCCATAGTAAGTTTTTCTCTTCCTGTTTATAAAATAAAGAGGATGGATAAGCTTACATATAGAGAAAAAATAGTAGCCAATGTAGTAATAGTAATGATAATAGGTTTAATTAATATAAGTTTACTGTACTATTATATAGGTTTTTTTATGATTGTAGAGTTTCTCTACTACTCTTTTAATGAAAAATTTATCAATGTAAAAAGATTTGATAGAGTAGTTATTACTTCTATAATAGTGACTGTGATATTGGGGTTATTAATGCTTTATTTAAAAGATGATATAAATCAAAATATCCAGTTTTTAATGGAGTTTTATGAAAAAAATCTACAGTTAAGCAAAGCAGAAAGTTTACTGATGTTTGAAGAGATAAAAGATAACTCAATATATTATATTTTTATTTATACTATATTAAATATATTTATGATGTATATATCTTTAGATTTAGAAAATTATGAAAATTGGGAAATTTCCTTTGAGTGGTTGTTATTATATGTATTTGGATATTTTTCAATTCATCTTTTTAAAATAGATAATTTCTATATAAATAATATTTTTAATATAGGTGAAATGATATTTATTGTGTATGGAGTAAAGAGTATATACTCTTTATTATGTAAAGAGATAAAATATAAAAGTATAAATAATATGATAGCTGTTATAATGGCACTACTATTCCCTTTTGGAGTATTTATATACGGAGTTTTAAGGGGATTTGGAATAGATAGATATATAAAAAAGAGATAATTGGAGGATAAAATTATGGCAAAATTACAAGTAATACTTACACAAGATGTAGCAGGACAAGGAAGAAAGGGAGATATAGTATCTGTTTCAGATGGATATGCTCATAACTTTTTAATAAAAAATAATAAAGGAATTTTAGCTACACCAGAAGAACTAAAAAAGATAGAGAACAGAAAGAAAAAAGAGGAGAAAAAACAACAAGAAGATAAAATAAAGGCTGAAGAGTTAAAGAAAGTTATAGAAGCTAAAAAAGTTGAAATATCTGTAAAAACTGGAGAAAATGGAAAGTTATTTGGGGCAATAACAAATAAAGAGGTAGCTACTGCTTTAGAGCAAAATTTTGGAATAAAAATAGATAGAAAGAAAATAGATTGTAATATAAAAAGCTTAGGTGAGCATATGGCAGTTGTAAAACTTCATACTGATGTTAAAGCTGAGGTAAAAATAGTAGCTAAAGCTCAATAAGAGGAGTAAAAATGCTAGAAATAGAAAATTTGAAAAAGGTTCCAAGTAGTATAGAAGCTGAAAAATCCGTTTTAGGGGGGATTCTCCTAAAGCCTGAGATATTTGGTGATATAGTAGAAATATTAGGACCTAATGATTTTTATAAGAGCGGACATAAACTTGTATATGAGGCAATGAGAGAGCTATATAATAGTGGAACTGAGATAGATCCCATTGTAGTAGTAAATAAGTTGAAAAAAAATGAAAAATTTGATGATCTTGTTGGAGAGCAACTTCTTTATGAGATAATATCTGATGTTCCTACAGCAGCTAATATTCTTGAGTATGCTAAAATAGTGAAAGAGAAGGCTACTCTTAGAAGATTGGGAGAGGTTGGAACTAAGATAGTAGAGTTGGCATATGAAGGGTATGAAGAGGTAGATACTATCTTAGATAAAGCAGAGGGAATGATATTTAAAATCTCTGAAAATGTAGATTCTAAAGATTTAGTTAGTCTAAAAGATGTAATAGCTCAAGAGTTTATAAGATTGGAAAAAGTTTATCAAAATAAGGGAGTAGCTACTGGAATATCTTCTGGTTTTTCTGATTTCGATCAGATGACAAGTGGTTTTCATCCTTCAGATTTAATTATATTAGCAGCAAGACCAGCTATGGGAAAAACAGCCTTTGCTTTAAACTTGGCTCTTAATGCAGCAATGAGAAGTAACAAAGGGGTATTGTTATTTAGTTTAGAGATGTCTAGTTCACAGCTTTTACAGAGATTACTCTCTATTGAAGCAGGAATAGGATTACAAAAAATAAGAAATGGTTTTTTAGATCCAGATGATTGGGGTAAATTAGGGCTTGCTAGTATGAAGCTTTCAAATTCAGAGATAAATATAGCAGACTTACCCAATGTAAATGTTCTAGAGATCAGAGCTATAGCAAGAAGGTTGAAAGCTGCTGGTAAATTAGATATGATAGTTATAGATTATCTTCAGTTGATAAAGGGAAGTAGTACTCGTGGAGATAATAGACAGCAAGAGATATCTGAAATTTCAAGAGCTTTAAAGGGAATAGCAAGAGAATTAGATGTACCTATTATAGCTTTATCACAGTTATCGAGAGCTACTGAACAGAGAGCGGATAGAAGACCTATGCTTTCAGATTTAAGAGAGTCGGGAGCTATAGAACAAGATGCTGATATGGTAATGTTTTTGTATAGAGATGATTATTATAATGAGGATTCTGAAGATAAAGGATTGACTGAGGTAATCATAGGAAAACAGAGAAATGGTCCAGTTGGAACAGTAAAATTGAGATTTTTCCATGAATATACAAAATTTGCGAACTTTAGTGCTAAAGCTGATAGTTAATTTTAGAAAGGATTGATATAAGTGAAAAAAGTTGAATTATTAGCACCAGTAGGAAATATGGAGAAGTTTAAAATGGCTCTTCATTATGGTGCAGATGCTGTGTTCTTAGGTGGAAAGATGTTTAACTTGAGAGCTGGAAGTAATAATCTTTCAGATGAAGAGTTAGAGTATGCAGTAAATTATGCTCATGAGAGAGGAAAGAAAGTTTATGTAACTTTAAATGTTATCCCTCATAATCAAGAGTTAGAGTTATTACCTGACTATGTAAAATTTTTAGATAGAATAGGTGTAGATGGAGTAATTGTAGCAGATCTTGGAGTATTCCAAATAGTAAAAGAGAATTCAAATCTTTCTATAAGTGTAAGTACACAAGCAAGTAATACAAACTGGCGTTCAGTAAAGATGTGGAAAGATTTAGGAGCTAGAAGGGTAGTTTTAGCTAGAGAGATTTCCTTGGACAATATAGCAGAGATTAGAGCTAAGGTTCCTGATATTGAGCTAGAAGTATTTGTGCATGGAGCTATGTGTATGGCTATATCTGGTAGATGTTTATTGAGCAATTATATGACTGGAAGAGATGCTAATAGAGGGGATTGTGCACAAGCTTGTAGATGGAAATATAACCTAGTAGAAGAGACAAGACCTGGAGAGTTTATGCCTGTATATGAAGATGAGCATGGAACATATATCTTTAACTCAAGAGATTTATGTACAATAGAGATAATTGATAAAATATTAGATATAGGGGTAGACTCATTAAAGATAGAGGGAAGAATGAAAGGTATCTATTATGTTGCAAATGCAGTAAAAGTATATAGAGATGCAATTGATAGCTATTATTCTGGAAATTATAAGTATAATCCTAAGTGGTTAGAGGAGCTAGAATCTACTTCTAATAGAAGCTATACTAAAGGTTTCTATTTAGGAAGAGCTGGAGTAGAATCTCAAAATTATAATGATAGAAACTCTTATAGTCAAACACATCAATTAGTAGCTAAAGTAGAGGAAAAATTACCAAATAATGAGTATATTTTGGCTATTAGAAATAGATTGTTAGTAGGAGAAAAATTAGAGGTTGTAAGTCCAGGAATAAGTGTAAGAGAGATTACTCTTCCTACTATGATACTTATGAATAAAGATAAAGAGGTAGGAGAAGTAGAAGCAGCTAATCCAAACTCTTTTGTTAAGATTAAATTAGATGAAGAATTAAATGAATTAGATATGCTTAGAAAGAAGATCTAAAAGAGGTGGATAATTATGAAAAAATTTTTGGTCATGGGATTACTAGCAATAACTTCAGTTACTTTTGCTAGTTTAGATGTGCCTGAAAATATAGAAAATGAGATAAATAAATCAGCAAGAAATTATAGTGGTTCTCAAAGGATAAGTTATGTAAATTGGCAAAAAAGATCATACTTAAGAATGGAAGAGATAGGAAGAGAATCAGGAATACCTCAGGAAGAGTTTAATAAGATAAAAGAGAAACTTCATAGAATGTATGGAAGTAACTATGCTAAACAACTTCAAGTGGTTTCTGATGAGATAAATGATTATAGAGATGTAGTTAGAAGAGTAGAGGAAGCTACAAAGGGAAATGTAGTTGTAGATGAAGAAGTTAATCAAAAAGCTAAAGAGGAGATTGTAAAAACTTTAAATGCTGTACAGGTTCCTAAAGAGATATTAGAGGTGTATAAAAAATCTGCTGAGGAATTATTTCCTAATAATTATCCAAAACAACAACAATTTTTAGATATATGTATAAAAGATTATTATGAGATTTTACCTATCCTAAAAAAAGAGCTAGATAAATAAAAATTTAACTTAACTAAATAGAAAAGGAGAAAACTTTTACTTCCAATCGCTAGTGCTTACGCAA
>DXSD01000109.1 GCA_019410665.1 Fusobacterium sp. | reverse complement strand
GTTATAAAGAGGATATTGGAAAAAGAGATAAAGATATTGATAAACTTAAACACTCTCCTACTTTCCCTCAAGCTCCTATTTTATATCAAGAAAAAGTTTATCTTCCTCTTGATTATCTTTTACAAATATTAAAATAAGTTGAAGATATCTCATTTTTGGTGTAGAATATATGGTATACTTATTCAGGAGGAACAAATGAGAGCTTTAATTGTAATTTTTACCCTATTTTTATTAGGATGTAGTAATATAAATAAAAAACATGATATCTCTTACTATGATAATGGGAAAATTAAAAGTGATATTGTTATTAAAGATGGAATAAAAAATGGTCCTGTTCTCAATTATTTTGAAAATGGAGATATTGCTGTAAAAGGATATTTCACTAATAATAAGAGAGATAAAAAGTGGTATTTCTATGATGAAAACACTAGAAAAATCTCAGCTATTGAAAACTACAAAGATGGAGATTTAGAAGGGGAGCAATTATACTATTATCCAAATGGAAGTTTAAAATTAAAAGGAAGTTATAAGGATAATAAACGTATCGGATTTTGGCAAATGTATGATGAAAGTGGAAAACTCACTGTCCAAAATATATTTCTAGATGGTGAAGAGGTTGTAAGTGTAGCTCTTTTTCAAGATAATGGGAATATTCTTTGCTCTGGTCTGACTAAAAATGGAGTTAGAGATGGGGTTTGGAAGTATTTTGATAACGAAGGACGACTTCTCTATGACGTTGAGTATTTTCAAGGAATCCGTGATGGAGAATGGAAAGCTTATGATCATGAAGGTAATATTATCATTACTGGATATTATAATAATGGAAAAATTTTAGGGCTAGAGTAATCTAGCCCTAGATTTTTTATCTATCTCTTTAACCAAGACATTAACTCTCTTAGTTCTACTCCTACTCTTTCTAATTCATGCTCTTTAGCTTCCTCTCTCTTTCTCTTTAAAAATGGTTGTCCAGCTTTAGAGTCAGCTAAAAACTCATCTGCAAACTTACCAGATTGAATATCTTTCAAAACCTCTCTCATTGTTTCCTTAGTTTCATCTGTTATAATTTTAGGTCCTGTTAAAAAATCTCCATACTCAGCAGTATTAGAGATAGAGTGTCTCATTTTAGCCATACCACCTTCATACATTAAGTCCACAATTAATTTCATCTCATGTAAACATTCAAAATATGCATTTACAGGATCATATCCTGCTTCTCTCAATACTTCAAAACCTGTTTTTATCAATTGTGTTACTCCACCACAAAGTACAGCTTGTTCTCCAAATAGATCTGTCTCTGTCTCCTGCTTAAATGTTGTTTCTAAGATACCCGATCTTCCTCCTCCAATTCCAGAAGCCCAAGCTAAGGCTACCTCTTTAGTATCTCCACTATAATCTTGATCTACTGCTACTAAACAAGGTACTCCTACTCCTTCAGTAAAAGTTCTTCTAACTAAGTGCCCAGGTCCCTTTGGAGCAACCATAAATACATTTACATCTGCTTCTGGTACAATCTTTTTAAAGTGAATATTAAATCCATGCCCAAATCCTAAATATACTCCCTTTTTCAAATATGGAGCTACCTCTTTAACATACATATCTCCCTGCGTTTCATCTGGAGTTAAAATCATTACCACATCAGCATCTTTTACAGCTTCACTTGTCTCTTTCACTACAAATCCAGCTTTTTCTGCCTTCTCCCAAGATGGAGATCCCTTTCTCAATCCTACAGTTACATCCATTCCTGAATCTTTTAAGTTTAAAGAGTGAGCATGTCCCTGTGATCCATATCCTAAAACAGTGATTTTCTTCCCTTTTAATTTTTCTAAGTTACAATCCTCATTATAATATACTGTTGTTCCTAAAATATTTCCTGCCATTCTTCTTCCTCCTAAGTTGTTTTATATTTTTAATTAAACTAATTCTACATTTACTATATCTACAATTTTATAAACTTGTTTTTGAACTTGTTCAAAAATCTCATCATTTCCCTCTAAAGTTAATAAGATCTTAGCATAACCTGATTTATCACTAAAATCTACATTCATATTATGAATTAGATAGTTTCTCTTATAAAAAAGTGTCATTACCCTTTGTAAAAAAACTTTATTATTTTTACTTAAAATAGCTAAGTTAAATTTCTTCTTCATATCTCTCAACTCCTCTTAAGCCAATCATATCAGCAACTGACCTTCCAGCTGGTATCATTGGATATACATTCTCTTCCCTTTTCACTATACAGTTGATTAAAATAGCTTTATCACTTGCTAATAGTTCATCTATCTTCTCTAAATCAGTTGTAGTTTTTAAAGTTACATTCTCAATACCATAAGCCTGTGCTATCATGTTAAAATCTGGATTACTTATCAAATCTACACTTGAGTATCTTTTTTCATGAAAAAGCTCCTGCCATTGTCTTACCATTCCTAAATAGGAGTTATTCATTATAAATATTTTAACTGGTAGTTTATACTCCTTCAATAAAATCAGCTCTTGAAGATTCATTTGAAATCCCCCATCTCCAACTATACTTATAACTCTCTTATGTGGACAAGCTATCTGAGCTCCAATTGCACTTGGTAATCCAAATCCCATTGTTCCTCCTCCACCTGAAGAGAGAATGGTATTTGGATTTTTAAAGGTCATATGTAAAGCTGTCCACATTTGATGCTGACCTACATCTGTTGTTATAACTCCCTCTCCCATAATAACTTCATCTATTTTTTTCAACACTTGCTGAGTTGTTAACTCTTTTTCATATTCTGGAACAATTAGAGAAAAGTTTTTCTTCAACTCTCTAACTCTTTCTCTCCAACTCTCTATATTTCCTATCTCTATATCTCTTTCATTTAAAAGTGTCAACACCTTCTTTAAATCTCCAACTAAGGCTATATCCACTTTTTTATTTTTTTCAATTTCAGAAGGATCTATATCTATATGTATTATTTGAGCATTGGGACAAAATTTCTCTATATCTCCAGTAATTCTATCATCAAATCTAAATCCCATTCCTATTATTAGATCTGCTTCTACTGTTGCCAGATTAGCTGCTGCTGTTCCATGCATACCTAACATTCCTAAAAATAACTCTTTATCTCCAGGATAGGCTCCCAATCCTAAAAGTGTAGATGCTACTGGAAATTTTAATCTCTCTACAAACTTTCTAAACTCCTCTACTCCCTTTGAATGAATTACTCCTGCTCCACATATTATTAGAGGTCTTTTAGCCTTTCTTATCAGATCAATTCCCTCTTCTAATTTTGAAAGTTCCTCTAAATAACCTATTTCATAGCTAGATAGATCCAACTCTTCTAAGAAAAGTTCCTCAAATCTCTCTTCTTCTATTTTCTCCAATTGAATATCTCTTGGAAAATCTATCAATACTGGTCCTGGTCTACCACTTTTAGCTATATAATAAGCTTCTTTTACTATTTGTGGAATCTCCTCTATACTCATTATCTGATAATTGCTCTTTGTAATTGGTAAGGTTATATTTACAATATCACTCTCTTGAAAGGAATCTCTCCCTAACATTCCTCTGTTAACTTGTCCTGTAATTGCTAACAAGGGTATAGAATCCATAAAAGCTGTCATTATCCCTGTTACTAAGTTAGTTGCTCCTGGCCCAGAGGTAGCTATACACACCCCTACATTTCCACTAGCTCTTGCATATCCATCAGCTTCATGAGCAGCTCCTTGTTCATGCCTTGCTAGATAATGATCGATTCCCTCAAAGGAATATATCTCATCATATATAGGAATAACACTTCCCCCTGGATATCCAAATATATCTTTTACTCCTAATCTTTTTAGACACTCTAATAATACTCTAGCTCCTGTTATCATAATTTTCCTCTCATTCCCCAAAAGTCTCTATTGCTCCCTCTGCTGCAGATGATACATTTAAAGCATATTTTTTTAAATATCCCACAGCTGCTGATTTAAACTTTGGAAGTTTTTTCCTTCTCACTTCTAGTTCTTCCTCATCTACTAAAAGCTCTATTTTTCTCTTTGGAATATCTATAGATATTCTATCTCCCTTTTCAACTAAAGCTATAGCTCCTCCACTTGCTGCTTCTGGAGAAACATGCCCTATTGAAGCTCCTCTTGTTGCTCCTGAAAATCTTCCATCAGTTATCAGTGCTACATCTTTATCTAAACCCATTCCACTAAGTAAAGAGGTAGGAGTTAACATCTCCCTCATTCCTGGACCACCTTTAGGTCCCTCATAACGAATTACTAATACATCTCCTTTTTCTATCTCTCCACCTAGAATTGATTTTACACACTCCTCTTCACTATCGAAAACTTTAGCCTTTCCCTCATGTACCAACATACTCTCATCTACTGCTCCAGCTTTTACAATACATCCATCTGGAGCTAAATTTCCTTTTAATACTGCTATTCCTCCAGTTTTATATGCTGGTTGATCCCAAGGTTTTATTATATTCTCATCATAAATTTTAGCTCTTTCAACTATCTCTCCCTGAGTTTTAAGTGCTACTGTAGGAGTATTTAGATGTAAAACATTGTTTTCTGCCAATCTTTTTAAAACTCCACTAACTCCTCCAGCATTATATAGATCCTCTATATGATACTCACTTGCTGGAGCTAGTTTACATACCTGCTTTGTTTCCCTTGAAATCCTATCAAAATCCTCTAATGTTAAATTAACTCCTGCTTCATTAGCTATAGCTACAAGATGTAAAGCTGTATTTGATGATCCTCCTAAAGCCATATCCAAAGCTACAGCATTTTCAAAACTCTCCTTTGAGAGAATATCAAGAGGACGTAATCCCTTTTCTAACAGTTTCATAACTTGCTCTCCAGCTTGTTTAGCTAGCCTCATTCTTTCAGAGTATACAGCTGGAACAGTTCCATTTCCTGGTAGAGCCATTCCCAATCCCTCTGTTAAACAGTTCATAGTATTAGCTGTAAACATTCCTGAACATGAACCACATGTTGGACAGCTTCTATCCTCTATCTCCTTTAACTCCTCTTCATCTATTTTTTGAGAAGTGAAACTTCCTACAGCTTCAAAAGTACTACTTAAACTTATCTTTCTTCCTCTATGACTTCCAGCTAACATAGGTCCACCACTTATGAAAATACTGGGAATATTTAATCTCGCTGCTGCCATCAACATTCCAGGAACCACTTTATCACAATTTGGAATAAATACCATTGCGTCAAAAGGTGTTGACATTCCCATAACTTCTATTGAATCTGCTATTAGATTTCTTGATACTAGAGAGTATTTCATTCCTTGATGGTTCATTGCTAAACCATCACACACTCCTATAGTGTTAAACTCCATTGGAATTCCTCCAGCATTTCTTATTCCGTCTTTTACACATTGTACCAATTGTTTTAGATGCATATGTCCAGGTATAACCTCGTTAAAAGAATTAGCTATTCCTATTAGTGGTTTTTTTAACTCCTCATCTGTAAGTCCTAAAGCTTTTAATAATGAACGATGTGGTACTCTCGTTACTCCCTTTGTTAAATTCTCACTTCTCATTTTATCCCCCTATGTTTTATTTTTATAAAAAAAAGAGATTCAACAGAATCATCTATTGAACCTCTCGTAAAAATTCTCTTTTATAATAATTTTGGAATCCTAAGATACTCTACTTTCTAACATCGTAATAAGTTTCTTAAGTAGCACAAAAATATTATTAGAAACTTTTAACTCTTTCAACAGATGATTAATAGATCCAATAATTATTATTATACATATTATGCTTATTATTATGTTAGTTAGAACTAGCATCTAGAC
>DXSD01000108.1 GCA_019410665.1 Fusobacterium sp. | reverse complement strand
ATGTTATAATTAAATGAAAATATTTTTTAAGTACAAGGAGAACAACTATGGAAAAATCAAAAACTTTGACTGAGTTTGCAAGAGTTATAAACTCAGATAGATACCAATATACAGAGAGTGATATTTTCTTAATGGAGAATATGGAAGATAAGGAAGCTACCTTTGACGTTTATTTTAGAAAAACTGAAGATGGTGGGTTTGCAGTGGTAGCTGGAGTACAGGAAGTTATTGAACTGATTGAAATTTTAAATAACACTTCAAAAGAGGAGAAAAGAATGTATTTTTCTCAAATAATTGAGGAACAACACCTAGTTGACTACCTTTCAGAGATGAAATTTACTGGAAATATCCATGCAATGAGAGATGGAGAGATAGCTTATCCAAATGAGCCTGTTATAACTATAAAAGCTCCTTTAATTCAAGCTAAAATTTTAGAAACACCAATTTTGAATATAATAAATATGCAAATGGCAATAGCTACTAAAGCTTCTAGAGTTACAAGAGCAGCTCATCCTATCCCTGTTTCATCTTTTGGAAGTAGAAGAGCCCACGGATTTGATAGTGCCATTGCTGGAAATAAAGCAGCAGTTATAGGTGGATGTATAAATCATTCTAACTTAGCTACTGAATATAAATATGGAATTCCTAGTGTCGGTACAATGGCTCACTCTTACATCCAAACTTTTGGTGTGGGAAGTGAAGCTGAAAGAACAGCTTTTGAAACTTTTATTAAACATAGAAAAAATAGAGAAAAAAATAGTTTGATCCTTTTAATTGATACTTATAACACTTTAGGGATGGGAATAAAAAATGCTATTCAAGCTTTTAAAAACTGTGGAATTGATGATAACTATAAAGGGATGTATGGTATTAGAATAGATTCTGGGGACCTTGCTTATCTTTCTAAAAAATGTAGAGCAATTTTAGATGAAGCTGGGTTTAAAAAAGCAAAAATAGTTCTTACTAACTCTTTAAATGAGGAGCTTATTCGTTCTCTAAGAGAGCAAGGAGTATGTGCTGATTCCTATGGAGTAGGAGATGAAATAGCAGTAAGCAAATCACATCCTTGTTTTGGTGGAGTTTATAAAATTGTTCAAATAGATGAAAATCCTGTAATTAAACTTTCTGAAGATATTATAAAAATATCTAACCCTGGTTTCAAAGAAGTTTATAGAGTATATGATAAAAATAATCTTGCTTATGCTGATTTAATAACTCTTGTCAATAACGACAGAGATAAAGAGCTTCTAGTAGCAGGAAAAACTCTAACTATAAGAGATGAAAAATATGATTTTAAATTTAGTGAGCTAAAAGAAGGGGAATATAGTGTCAAAAAATTAACTAGAGATTATGTTGTTAATGGAGAAATTATTCTTTCTGAATATGAGCAACTTTTTGATGTAATGGGCTCTCAAAAATATTATCTAGACAGCTTAAAAAAAGTTTCTGAAGAGAGAAAGAGATTGGAAAATCCTCACAACTATAAAGTTGATTTATCAAGTGATCTACTAGAGTTAAAATATACACTAATAAAAAATATAAAAGCTGAAATAAGATAAAAAAACTAAAGAGATTACTCTTTAGTTTTTAAAGCACATACTAATAGTTCTGCAGTTGATAGATTAGTAGCTATCGGTGTTTTATGTACATCTGCAAGTCTTATAAGAGCTGAAATATCTGGCTCGTGTGGTTGAGCAGTAAGTGGATCTCTAAAGAAGAATACTGCCTCTATCTGGTTAGTAGCTATATCTGCTCCTATTTGTTGGTCTCCACCAATTGGTCCAGATTGGTATCTATGGATTTCTAAGCCAGTAGCCTCAGCAATTCTTTTTCCTGTTGTTCCTGTAGCTACTAATGGATATTTTCTAAAAAAATCTACATGTTTTTTAGAAAATTCAACTAATTCATTTTTCATATTATCATGAGCTATTAGAGCAATTTTTTTCATAAACTGTACCCCCTGTATTTAGTTATATCTATTATACACTAAAATAGAAAATAATAAACATAAAATTTTAAAAAGGTGGCAAAATGACATTTGAAAAAATAAAATATATAGAAAGAAAAACTGGTGAAATAAAAATAGAAAAAGTTCCTGGGGAAAAATATCTAAAATTTTTATATTACAATCCCCTAGGTGAACTTCCTTTAAATTTAGTGGTTAAAAAGAAGTTTTTAACTGAATTTTATGGAAAAAAAATGGATAAACCAGAATCAACAAAAAAAATTCCAAGTTTTATTGAAGAAGCTGATATAAATATTAGTGAAGCTAAAAAAAATATAGAAGAGTTCACATCATTTAATGATTTTTTCTATAGAGAGTTAAAAGAGGGAGCTAGAACTATTGACTATGATGAAAATGTTCTCTCATCTCCAGCTGATGGAAAAATTTTAGTTTTTGAAAATCTAGATAAAGAAAAGGAATTTTACATTAAAGGGGATAAGTTTACTCTTGAAGAGTTTTTTGGTGATAGAAATCTTGCTAACAAATATAAAGATGGAGTTTTTATGATAATTAGACTTGCTCCTATAGATTATCATAGATTTCATTTTCCAAGTGATGGAGTAATCAGTGAAAGTAAACTAATTGATGGATTATATTACTCAGTTTCTACCCATGCTATTAAGAAAAATTTTAGAATTCTTTGTGAAAACAAGAGAGAATTCTCTATTTTAAAAACAGAAAAATTTGGGGATATAGCTATGTTTGAAGTAGGAGCTACTATGGTTGGAGGTATAAAACAAAGTTACTCTCCCAATACTTTTGTAAAAAAAGGTGAGGAAAAAGGATACTTCTATTTTGGAGGTTCTACTTGTGTTTTAGTTTTTGAAAAAGATAAAGTTCAAATTGATAAAGACCTAATTGAAAATACTAAAAAAGGTATAGAAACTAAAGTTTATATGGGAGAAAAAATAGGAGTCTCTCTATTTTAAAATATGGTAAAAAGAAAGAGATTTTTTAAATTTGGAGATTTATTTATATATTCCTTCTTTATACTTTTTTTTACTATATTAGGTCTAAAAATTCTAAAGTTAGGTGAGGAAAAGGCATCTAAAGCTGAAATATACGTTGATGGTGTTTTAAAATATGTTTATCCTTTACAAAAAGAGGAGAGAGATATCTTTGTGGACACTGTTCTAGGTGGAGTCAATGTTAAATTTAAAGATAATATGGTGAGAGTTACAACTTCTAACTCACCTAGAAAAATAAATGTTAAAAGAGGATGGATTGGATCCCCTGGTGAAGTTATCATAGGTATTCCTGATAGACTTCTAATTAAAGTTGTAGGAGAGAAAAATAATAATGATGATTTGGATTATATTATAAAATGAGGGGAGATAAATGACAAAAGAAAGAGGATTAAAATTACTAGGTATTGGAATTATTTTAGTAATTATTCAAAGTTTTTTACAAGAGTATGACACATTTAGAGAGATATATAGTAAATATGTAGGGTATTTAGTTCCTGTAATCTATGCTTTTTTTATAACAATTTTCTTAGACCCTATTGTTTCATTTATTGAAAATAAATTTAAAATCAAAAGGATACTAGCTGTAATCTCTACAATACTTTTAGTAGGACTTATTGTTCTAATAGGAATCGCTATAATAGTACCACAAGTTGCCAAAAGTTTAGAGGAGCTATATAATAAAATTCCTTTTATGCAGGAACAAATTGAAAAATATATAACTTTTGGAATTGATTTTCTAAAAGAGAAAAAACTTATTACTATAGGAGATGAAGAGATTCGTAAAAGTATTAGTGATTTTTTTAAAGAGAATATCAAATATCTTCAAGATTTTGGAATATCTGCCCTTTGGAATATTGTGTGGTGGGGAATAGCTCTTACAAAGTTCTTTATTGGTTTTTTTCTTGCATTTTTAATTTTAATTGATAAAGAGTATTTTATTAGATTTTTACATAGTATCTTTAAAATCATCTGGGGGAAGAAAAAATCAAATTCTATTATGGAATTTTTAGAGGAATCTAGAGAGGTTCTTATGAAATATATTTGGGGAAGAATTATTGTTTCTACTGCTGTAGGAGTCATTACCTTTGGAGTTATGCTTGTAAGTGGAACTCCCTATGCTGTCCTTAGTGGAATAATGATAGGAATGGGAAATATGATCCCCTATGTAGGATCACTTATAGCTGGTACTCTTGCTGTTTTTTTAGTAGCTTTAGCTGATCCTTTTAAACTGATTTTTTTAGCATTAGCTATTACTATTGCACAAACTGTTGATGGTTGGGTAATTGGTCCTAAAGTAGTTAGTGAAACTGTTGGAATGAGTACATTTTGGGTAGTGGTCTCAGTTTTAATCGGAGGTAGCCTTTTTGGTCCTGTGGGAATGTTCTTTGGTGTTCCTGTATTTGGAATGATAAAATTAATTTATCTAAAACTTTTAAAAACAAGAGGAGATATTGAGTAAATGAATAAAAAAATAACACTAATTGCATCAACTACTATGGGAGTTGAAAGCATAGTTAGAGATGAGTGTATAGCACTTGGTTTTGAAAATGTAAAAGCTTTTAATGGTAGAGTTGAATTTGAAGGAACTTTAAGAGATATTACTAAAGCAAATATCCACCTTAGATGTGCAGATAGAGTATTTATAAAAATGGGGGAGTTTAAGGCTCTCACTTTTGATGAGTTATTCAATCAGATTAAAAGATTAAATTGGGAAGATATTATTGAGGAAAATGGAGAATTTCCTGTTAGCTGGGTAAGCTCTGTTAAATCTAAGCTTTTCTCTAAATCTGATATCCAAAGAATAACTAAAAAAGCTATTGTTGAAAAACTAAAAGATAAATATGGAAAATCTTATTTCTATGAGGATGGGGCTAAATTTGCAATAAAGATACAAGCTCATAATGATATATTTTTAGTCATGATTGACACCAGTGGAGAGCCTCTACATAAAAGAGGATATAGAGCTATAAAAAATGAAGCTCCTATTAAAGAAACTATGGCTGCTGCTTTAGTACTTCTTTCAAGATGGAAGGGAGGAGAGCTACCTCTTGTAGATCCTATGTGTGGTACAGGAACTCTATTAATCGAGGCTGCTATGATAGCTAGAAATATCGCTCCTGGAGCTAATAGAAATTTTGCTTCTGAATCTTGGAAATTAATTCCAGAATCTGATTGGATAGATGTAAGAGATGAAGCTTTTTCTATGGAGGATTATGAAAAAGAGGTTAAAATTTATGGCTCTGATATTGATGCTAACACTATTGAAATAGCTAGAAAAAATATACAAAAAGCTGGAGTGGAAGATGATATTGAACTTCAATGTCAAAACTTTTTAGATATGGAGAGAACTGAAGAGTTTGGAGCACTACTTACAAACCCACCATATGGAGATAGACTTCTTGATGATGAAGCTGTTGAAAGACTTTATGGATTACTTGGAGATGTGTGTAGAATGAGAATTCCTAAGTGGTCTTATTATATAATAACTTCTTATGAAGGTTTTGAAAAAGCCTTTGGTAAAAAAGCTACTAAAAATAGAAAACTATATAATGGTGGGATAGAGTGCCACTATTATCAATATTATGGAGAGAGAAATGGAAAAAAAAGAGTGTAATGAAATTTTAAAATTTTCTACTGAGGTTATCCTTCAAGTATTTATAAAAATTAATAATAAAATAGAGGAATTTAAAAAAAATGAGGAAATTTCTGCTATTGAAATCTTAGAAAATGAAGTTATTCCTAAATATGAAAGACTTCTTAAAGGATTAAAAATAGATCTCTCTGATGATGAAGAGATAGAGGTAGAAAAGTTCCAGAATATAAAAAAATATATTTTTGATATTATGAAAGAAAATGACTTTAGTG
>DXSD01000107.1 GCA_019410665.1 Fusobacterium sp. | reverse complement strand
AAATTAAAAAAATCTTCCTTTAAGCCATGCGAAATTCATATGATTTTTTAATAAACTAAATTTTTATTGACAAAAAACTTTAATAGGAGTAAAATCAAATTGTGCATATGCACAAAATATTAGGAGGATTTTATGCCAAGATGTAAAAAACAAAGATGTTGCCGTATTTTAGAAAATGAAGTTATTTTTAAACCTACTGGAATTCCTCTATCTGAGATGGAGATAATTTCAGTTGATATAGATGAATTAGAAGCTATCAGACTTTGTGATTATGAAGGAAAAAGTCAAATAGAAGCAGCTGAACTTATGAAAATTTCAAGAGGAACGGTACAAAGGCTTCTTATTTCTGGAAGAAAAAAAATACTAGAGGGGTTATTACATCAAAAAGCTATAAAATTAAAAAATACAGGAGATGATATTTATGAGTAAATTTTTAAAAGTGGGATTTCCAACAAATGATGAAGTAAATGTAGAGGAACATTTTGGACATTGTGCTAAATTCGTAGTTTTTTCAATAGAAAATGGAATTATTACTAATAGAGAGGTTTTAGAGGCTCCAGAACATGCTCCAGGAGTATTTCCTAAATTCATTGCCTCTCATGGAATTGATGTAGTTATCACTGGTGGAATGGGACAAAGAGCTATTGATATGATAAAAGAAAATGGTGGACAAGTAATTTTAGGAGCTAGTGGAAATATTGCTGCTGTTCTAAAGGTTTTTCTAGAGGGAGAGCTTTACTCTAAAGGTTCAGCTTGTGCTCACCATCATCATGATGAAGATCATAAATGTGAGCATTAATATTAGGGGGTATCTTTATGAAACTTGCAATAGGGTTAGAAGAGAATAACTATAATTCAAAAATTGATAAGAGATTTGGAAGAGCTAGTTATTTTTTAATAATAGATAGTGAAACAAAAGAGTATGAAATTATAGAAAATGATGCTAAAGAGGAAGTTACAGGTGCTGGAATAAAAGTTGTCAAAAAACTTGCTCAACTTGGAGTTGAAGGAATAATAATAGCTGGAGAGATAGGACCTAAAGCTGAAACTCTTATTAAAGAATTTGATATTCCTGTTTATAAAGTTGAAAATCCTACAACTGTTGAAAATTTACTAGAAGAGTACTCTCAAAATAATTTAAAAAAATATAACTTCTCTTCTGAAAATTCTGGTTTAAGAATGGCATAGGTGAAATTATGAAAATAGCTGTTTTAAGTGGAAAAGGTGGTACTGGAAAAACAACTTTTAGTACCAGCTTAGCTTTTATTAGTAACTACACTTTAATAGACACGGATATTGAAGAGCCTAATTCACATATTTTTTTAAAGGGAAAGGACTTTACAGAGTTTTCTGTATCTACTCTCTTTCCAAAAATAAATATGGAAAAATGTACTCTTTGTGGAGAGTGTGGTAATTTTTGTAAATTTAATGCTATTATCCCTGCTAAAAATCGTGTAGTGGTCTTTCCAGAAAGTTGCCATAGTTGTGGTGGTTGTGAATTAGTTTGTAAAGCTCAAGCTATATCTTGGGAAGATAGAGATATCGGAAAAATTTTCAAAGGAAATACCTATTTTGATTCTAAATTTTACTATGGAAGATTGAATATTGGAGAGATGTCTGGAGTTAAGATAATAAAATCTCTTCATAAAAATATAGAAAATGAAAATTCTATTATAGATTGTCCTCCTGGAACTTCATGTAATACTGTTTCAGCTCTAGAAGGGATAGATTTCGCTATTTTAGTTACAGAACCTTCTCCCTTTGGTTTAAGTGATATGAAGCTAGTAATTGAACTACTTCAAGAGATGAAAATTCCCTTTGGTGTAGTAATTAATAAACTAGATAATGAAGAAAATGAGGTAAATCATTTCTGCAAAGAAAACTCTGTTGAGATCATTGGTAGTTTACCTTTTTCTAAAGAGATAGCTCAGTGTTATGCTCAAGGAAAAATAGTTGTAGAGGTTCTTCCAGAGTATAAAAAAAATTTCCAAGAGATTTTAGAAAAGGTGAAAAATTATGCAAGTTAAAGAGATTCTAGTTATTTCTGGAAAAGGTGGCACTGGAAAAACAACTATAACTTCATCTTTAATTCCATATTTCGATAATGTTGTTATAGGCGATTGTGATGTGGATGCCCCTAACTTAAAAATACTATTTAATCCTATTGAAATCTCAAAAAAAGATTTCTTTGGTATGAAAAAAGCTGTTATTGACAGGTCTAAATGTATCAACTGTGGTAAATGCTTTCAACTCTGCAAATTTGATGCCATTGGTGATCTTAGAAAATGTGAAGGTTGTGGAGTTTGTGAATATATCTGTCCTGTTGGAGCTATTAAAATGGTGGATAATCCTAGTGGTAAGCTATTTATATCTAAAACTGACTTTGGAACAATGGTTCATGCCTCTCTTTTTCCTGGAGAAGAAAACTCAGGAAAATTAGTTTCTTTAGTAAGAAAAGAAGCTAAAAAGTTAGCTGAACTCAACAGTTGTGAATTCATCATTTTAGATGGTGCCCCTGGATTAGCTTGTAATGTCATTAGCTCTCTTACTGGTGTGAAAGAGGTTATAATTGTAACTGAACCTACTCTATCTGGACTTCACGATTTAGAAAGAGTAGTAACTTTAGTGGAAAAATTTCATCTCACTCCTCATTTTATAATCAATAAATATGATCTCTCTTGTGAGCTTAGTTCTCAAATAGAGAATTTTATAAATAACAGAGGATATACAGTAGATGTAAAACTTTCTTTTGATAAAAAAATAGCAAAAGCTATTGAAAATAAAAAAATTCCCTCTTTAGCTGAGAAGGAATTCTTTAAAAATGCTGGTTTTGAAGAATTGGTTAAAAAATTAAAAACCTCGTAATTTTCAACTAATGAGTTTAGATTAAATAAAGAGTATCAAAGAATTGTTCCATATTCCAAGAAGTTGATTAGCTTTCTTAGAACATGAAGCAATTCTTTTTTTATTTAATAAAAACTTTAAATAGATATTTTTCTAAATCATCTCTAAGTTTTTTTAACTCTTTTTCATAATCTGGAGAGTTTGTTTTAGGGTATCTATCATTTACAAATCTTCCTAGATTTTCAACTCCCCACCATTGAGCAGTATCATCATCAAAAACCTTGTAAGCACTCATATATCTATCCCATTTTTCATCTTCTATTCCTACTCCATCACCTATGAATCCTCTTCCACCACCAAGATATCCACAATTCATTAAAGTAAAAATCCCTTTACCTTTTAAAAGTCCTCTATGTCCTTGTGCTCCTACTTCATAAGCAAATTTTTGAGCAAAAACCCTCTCTTGATACCCCTTAACTATTGAATTAGGAGTATCGTGCCAATTAGGATATGCAAAAATTATATAATCAGCTCTCTTAATAAACTCCTGCTCTTTTTGAACATCTTCTGGAGTAGCACCTATTCCATCCTTTTGAGAATAAAACTCATCTGGATGAAGTACTGGATTCCAATTCATGTTATATAGATCTCTTAACTCAACCTCTATTCCATTCTCCTCCAAATATCTCATAGTAGTATATACCATATCATACATTATAGAGTTTTTTCTTGGTTCTCCTACTACAAGAAGAGCTTTTTTCTTATTGGAGTTACTAAATCCCTTAGGTATGTATTCTGAAATATAGTTAGGAATTACAATAGAAGCTGAAGTAACTCCATCTAACTTAGCTCTCTCTTTATCAGTTAAAGTAGAGGAATAATCCCTTGAATTTATCACTTTAACTTTTACTTCCTCAGTTTTGTTAGTATAGTTATAGAGTCCTATCACTCCTGCTCCTAAAATCAGCATCAATATTAAGCTTTTTATTTGACTATTCATCTTTTGACTCCTTTAAAAGTTTTCTTCTACTTTTCCAATCTGGCATATATCTCTCTAAAAATTCCCAAAACTCTCTTTGATGATGGGGATGGGGAATATGTGATAACTCATGTAAAACCACATATTCCACTGCTTTTATAGGTTTTTTATACAGTTGATGATTATAAGTTATACTTTTTTTCATAGTGTTACAAGAACCCCATCTAGTTTTCATATCTCTAAATCTTATCTTAATTGGAGTATAACCTATCTTCTCTCCTAAACTCATAGTTAACTCTACAACATAGGGATAAAAATTTTCACAGATCCAATTATCAATTAATCTCTTTCTTTTTTCTAAACTATTCTCTTTTAAAGATATTATAAATCTATCCTCTAGTAGTTGACATCCCTCTTGTAAATCTCTTTTTATTTCAATGAGATACTCTTTCCCTAAATATAAAAATTTTTCTCCCGCATCATAGGTTGATACTCTCTCTTTTCTCCTTTGAATCAAAGCTATTTTCTCTCTAATCCACTCTTCCTTCTCTTTAAGTAGATTCTCAATATATGATTTAGGTACTTTAAGAGGGGCAGAAATTAGCACCTCCCCCTCTTCATCTACCTTTATTATTATATTTTTTATTCTCTTTCTAGTTATTTTTATCTCCATATATTCCTCTAAATATAATATTATTTTTCTAAATCTTTAAATTTTTCTTTTAGTTCCTGTATCTCTTTTATAAAATTTACAATATTTAAAGCTGTTTCTTTAACATTTATATTTCCATTTTCATTTAGAGAAAGATATTCCTCAATTGTCAAAATACTCATAGTATAACCATGTCCAAATCTTTTTATTTTTTTTATATTAAATTTCTCTTTCCACTCATTTTTAAAAATATTATAAATGGGATAAAGTAATTTGCTATCTTTATTATAACTATGGATTTTAACTACATACTTCAATCTTTCTTTATTCAAAGATAATTTATTATCACTTAAATTATCATCATACTCCACCACACTTGCTTCAATTTGAGAATAAATACTAAAAGTTTTAAAGTTTAAAAGTGCTGGGAAAAAGTAACTCATAAATCCTCCTTTTGGATTAGCCACATATTCCCAATTAAAATTTACTCCTTCTGGTAATATCCCTTTTTCAAATTCTTTATCCAAAGCATTATAGAATCCATGTATCTCATTCCAGTTTAAAATTTCACTTCTCAAATCTTTATTTTTAAAATTTTCTCTACTTTTTTGAATATTTTTTAAATTATCAATATAATCATTAATTATAATATTATTTCCCTCATATTTTTCCATTAAACTTAAAATATCTTCTCTCATTAAGACGCAATCAACATATTCTCTCTTTAATTTAATATTATTTAGAGGTTCATCTCCTGTTTTATAGTAAACAGTTTTTAAATTTTCTATCCCTTTTTCAGAAAAATACTGTTTTATTTTATTTTTATATCTTTCTAATTGCTTTTCTCTTTCATTAGTATTAGTTTTATCTTCAATAATTATAAAATTTTTTTCATTAACTATTAATAAAATATCAATTCCATAAAACTGCTTTTTTATCTCTAAACTTTTTATATTTAAATTTTCTAAATTACATTTTTTTAATAATTCTTTTAAAATAAAATTTGCAAATTCATATTCCTTTATATTTTCTCTATATTCTTCCTTCACATAACTAAAAAGATAACATAAAAAAGCATCTTGGGAAAGTTCACTTGTTGCAAAATCAAATAAATTTGGTTTATTCATACATCGCCCCTCCTATTTTTTTCAATTATATTCCTAAACTATCTCTCTGTCTAATATATAATTTATATATTAAAAACAGCTTAAAATGGAGAGTTGAATCGTTATAGTATTTATAAAAATTAATAACAACTTTTGTTCAAAAAATTTTATCATTCCTGCTTTTTTATCTTCCTAATAAATTTCTTAAATTGAAATTGGGATAATCAAAGAGTAAAGGAAAAGGAAAAAATTTTACTGTAATGAGCATTGCGTAAGCACT
>DXSD01000106.1 GCA_019410665.1 Fusobacterium sp. | reverse complement strand
AGTGATAGTGTAGATATTTTGGAAAATCTTAATAGAGAGATAGAAGAGTTGAAAGTTATGAGGAAGAAAGAGACTCAGATAAATAGAGTGGCTCAGATACAGAGTGAGTTATTGAAGAAAATAAAAGAAAGAGATAGATTAATGGGAAGATAGTTTGGAAGGAATTTAGTGAAATAATCTACTTTTCTATTTAAAGTTTAGAAAAATTAAATACTTTATAAAATTAAAGTAATATTTTGCATTTTTTTTGCAAAAACAAAAGTTAAAATTGAAGTTTTATAAATATTATGTTAAACTTTAATTGAGGTGGTAAAATTGATATTATATATAAGAGGAGAAAATTATCGTTCTATTGGAGAAAGTCAAACTATAAGTTTTGTAGCTAATACAGATAAATCTCACAATGAAAACTTAATAGAGAGAGAAAATTTAAAAGTTTTACCAGTAATTCCAATGTATGGAGGAAATGCAACGGGAAAAACAAATTTATTAAAGTTGGTTAAAACATTGATAGAGCTAGTTACAGGAAAAATAGAAATAGAATCTGCTTATGAACCTTGTAAGTTTTATACAGAAAAAAAAGAAACTACTTTTGAAATTGTTTTTATGGAGAATAATATAAAATATTATTATAAAATATCTTATACAGATATAGAGATAATAGAAGAAAATTTGTATTACTATCCAAATGGAAAAATTGCTAAAATCTTTGTAAGGGAAAAAGAAAGATTTTCTTTTGGAACAAACTTTGAAAGTGAATTATCTAAGTACTCTGATAATCTTTCTAATTCAGCTTGTTTTTTGTTTACTATTTCAAAATTTTTAGGAGAGAAGTCAGTAGTTCTAAATGAAGTAAATAAATTTTTTAAGGAGAAATTTATATTTATAAATTTAGATAAAGATTCATATACTCTTGAAAAATCAAAGAAACTTTTTCAAGTAAAAGAGAATAGAACACAGATACAAGAGTTCATAGAATATTTTTATAAGCATATGAATACAGGAGCAAGTCAAATTCATTATTCTATGGGAATAAAATTTGACAAGAATAAAGCAATAGAACATATTTTAAAGGATAGTGAAGCATTTAATGTTATTTTAAATAAAGTAACAAAAAATTTAGAATTAACTCTTCGTGAAAAAGAGATATTAAATTTACTTTCAATAGAAGAGGATAAAATATATTTAGTGTATGAAACTCCAAAAGGAAAAATTGAAATTCCATTAGAAGAGGAATCAGAAGGAATAAAAAAAATATTTGTTTTAGGGATGCCTATTGTTGATGCTCTTTGTAACAATAAAATTGTTATTTTTGATGAACTTGAAGTTGGGTTTCATCCTTTATTATCGAGAAAAATAATAGAACTTTTTATGACTAAAAAAACAAGAGCACAACTTCTATTTACAACTCACAATACTAATTTATTAGACTTAGAATTATTTAGAAGAGACCAGATATATTTTGCAAGTAGAACTGAAAAAACTTCATTCATGACAGAATTAAAATCTTTAGGAGAAATATCTGGTGTTAGAAAATCAGCAGATATTGAAAAAGCATATTTGGAAGGAAAATATTCTGATGCACCTACTTATGATAAGTTTGATAAAGAGGAGATAGGTGAGATATTATGTTAGATGAGAAAGATCCTTTAGAAAGTTTTTTACCAATAGAAAATAATCGTCCAAGTGCTGAAGAATTAGAGAGAATAAAAAAATATTCTGACGAAAATTTAGAAACTATCTCATCAAAACTTGGATTGAAAGACAACTTAGGTGATGAAGAAAAAAGAAACATAATTGTTAATTTAATAGGAGCTTTGGACTATTATATCCATGAAATAATAATTTGGGGATTAGTTCAAATAACTCTCAATAAATTTCCAATAGGAAAAAATTATGAAAAGCAAAAAGTTGAACTAGAATATAGATATATTAAGATGGCTTTTGAAGATAGAGATATTTTTAACGAGGTGGAACTGAAGAAAACTATCATTGAAAATATTAGAAGAAATACTTATCAAAAATGGCAAAGTATTAGAGCTGGTTTAGAGTTAATATTACCAAAAAAGATTTTAGAAAAAATAAGTGATTTAACTTCTGGAAAAAATGGAATTGCTGTTTTTCAAACTGATAAGTTAGATGACTTAGCAAATAAAAGACATTTAATAGTTCATCATTTTGATAGAGAGTATAGTAATAACTCTTCAAGAAATACTATTGATATTGATTGTAATGAAAGTTTTATTTTAATAAAAACAGTAATAGAATCTATACATAAAATTATAGTGGAATATGATGAAACTCAACCAGAGAATGAAGATGAATAAAATTATAAAAAGTATGAATCTAAGTAAAATATAAAAAATAAATTTAAAATTAGTGGAGGAAAGATGGCAACGACGATAAGTGTAAATAAACAAACGATAGAACAATTCCTATTAAATGCAAGGAGAAAACCATTTGTAATTCCAGAATATCAAAGACCATATAGCTGGACAAATGAACAGATTGATACTCTGTTTAGAGATATTTGGGAGTTTACTTCTAATGATGGAGGAACTGAAAATGATGGTACATATTTTTTAGGAAGTATTGTATCTTATGAGAATGAAGATGGAGAACAAGAGATAATAGATGGTCAACAAAGGATTACATCACTATTTTTATTGCTTAGAGCTATTTATACAAAATTAACAGTAACAGATGAAAAATCTCCAGAAGCTATAAATTTTATTAGTAAGATAGAACCACTTATTTGGAGAACTAATAAATTAACTGGAAAAGTGGATTATGCTAGTATTTTACTAACTTCTAAAGTTATAAGTGATAGCGAAAATGAGATACTTAAAAATATTTTAGAAACTGGTAATGTAAAAGAAAAGGCTCAAGATAATTATTCTAAAAACTACAAACAACTATTAGAGTTACTTGAAGAAAAATCAAAAGAAAATGCTTTGATGATTTATCAATTTATCTATGCACTATTAAATCAAGTAATAATATTACCAATTACAGCAGATACTCAAGATACAGCTTTAACTATATTTTCAACTTTAAATGATAGAGGGTTACCATTATCAGATGCTGATATTTTTAAGGCTAAGATATATAACAATTTGAATAAAGAAGAGAAAGAAAAATTTATTGAAGAGTGGAAAGAATTGGAGGAAGATAGTTTAAGAATATCTGAGTCTATTCAACAACTTTTCTATTATCATATGTTTTATCAAAGAGCTTTAGAAAATGATAAAGTTACAACAACTCCAGGATTAAGAAAATATTATTCAGCAAATAAATTTGAAAGAATATTAAAACCTAATATATTAAGTAATTTAAGACAAATTTTAAATTTATGGGAAGTTATATCTAATAAAAATGTAATTGAAGATGAGGAGTGGAGTAAAAATATTGAGATATTAAAGATTCTTGATATCTTAACATCTTATCCAAATGAGTTCTGGAAATATCCAGTAATAATCTATTACTTAAGATATAAAGATAATAAAGATTTTGAAGAGAGATTTTTAGCTTTCTTAAGAAAATTATATACAGAGTTATTAAAAAAATACATAGAAATTCCTACAATTACAGCAGTAAAAACTAATATTTTAAAATTAAATGCTGAAATTATAAGTACAGATAAACCTACATTTGACTTTAAATCTTTATCTGAAGATGATATAAGAGAGAAGATAAAAACCCCACACCGTAATGTAGTTAGAATGTTACTAAAAACTTTAGCTTATGAGTTACAAGATGAGTTGTTACCAGAGAAGTGGGAGATAGAACATATACTTCCTGTTAAATGGGAAAATAGTTATGACTTGAGAGAAAATGAAGAGGTAGCAAGAGAAAAGATAGAGCATTTAGGAAATAAGACACCTTTTGAAAAGAAATTAAATATAATTGCTACAAATAATTATTTTGCAAAGAAGAAAGATTACTATGTGAAATCTAATATCCAAATGACAAAAGAGATAGGAAATCTTAAAATGGACAAATGGGGATTAGACCAGATAGTAGAGAGAGATGTAAGAATGACAGATAAAATTATAGAGATTTTAAAAAGTTGGGATAGAGATTATGAGTAGTGGAGAGAAATTAAATATTTTAAATTTAGATGCAACTCAAGCTAAAAAATTTTTTTTAGAGGCTAAAAATTATTGTAATTTAGACTTACCTAAATATATAAATTTTCAAGAATTATTAGAAAAAATTTCAACAGAAATGGAAAATAATACTTATCTGCAAATAAAAAAAGATAACCCAGAAAATTATGATGATATTAATTATATTTTATTTAATAATAAAGATGGTGGCTATGATTGGAGACCATATCAAATTATCAATCCAGTTATGTATATTTCTTTAGTAAATGTGATAACAAAAGAAGAAAATTGGAATGAAATATTGGAAAGATTTGAGAATATTGAGTCAAATAGTTATATAAAATGTGAAAGTATTCCAATTGTAGAGAGTTCAGAAAACCTTTTAAATAAAAAAAGTAGTCAAATTTTAAATTGGTGGGATAAAATTGAACAAACTTCAATAAAATTAGCTTTGGAGTATGATTATCTCTTTCAAACTGATATAGTGAATTGTTATGCTGAAATTTATACTCATTCAATAGCTTGGGCTCTTCATACAAAAATAATTGCTAAACAAAATAGAAATCCTAATGGTCTTTTAGGAAATATTATAGATAAGCATTTACAAAATATGTCTTATGGCCAAACTAATGGAATTCCTCAAGGAAGTGTTTTAATGGATTTCATAGCTGAAATACTTTTGAAATATGCTGATGAATTAATAACAAATCATATTATCCAAGAAGGAATTCCAAAAGAAAATTTTTATATTTTAAGGTATAGAGATGATTATAGAATTTTTGTAAAAGAGGTTTCTGTAGGAAGAGAAATTTTAAAAATAATAACAAAAGAGTTATTAGGATTGGGATTGAAACTTAATATCAATAAAACTAGCTATTCAAATAATGTAATACTATCATCTATAAAAAAAGATAAAATAGAGTTTTTAAAAAATCGGAAAGAATATAATTTACAAAAAAGATTAATGCTTCTTTATGAGTTTTCATTAAATTATCCAAACTCTGGAAGCATTTCAAAAGAAATAACTAAAATAAGAGAAAAAATGGAAAAAAGAAGTGACTTTTCAAAAGATAATATAGAGGTGCTAATTAGTATAGTTACTGAGATAATTTATAAAAATCCAAGAGCTTATGTTGAGGGAAATGCTATTTTAAGTTATTTATTTCCTCAAATTGAAGATGAAAGCAAACGAAAAGAAATAATTAAAAAAGTTTTTAATAAGTTAAAGAGAATTTTAAATTCTGGCTATTTTGAGATTTGGTTTCAAAGAGCTACTTTAAAAGAAAATGAATTAAATATAGAGTACAACGAAAATATTTGCAAATTGGTTAATAATGAAGCAGTTGAATTGTGGAATACTAGTTGGATTAGTACTAACGAAATTAAAAATATATTTAAAAGAACAAAGATAATAAATCAAGATGAAAAAGACAACATGCCACAAAAGATAGCTAAAGAAGAAATAAAAATATTTAGTAAATATGGAGAAGATTAAATGTATAGAATATTATTAAATTATTTAATGTTAATCTTTATAATTATAATAATAAGTTTATCATTAAAAAAATTTTTAAAATTAAAAAAAGAACAAATTATTTATATTTTTATATTATTACTTACTCCATTTTTATTTCTAGGAATTTTAAAAATTTCTTATAAATATTTATATGGGACTCTAATTGGAGAAGTAAGTGATTGGATAAATTTTGGTGGGGTTTATTTAGGAGCCCTCTTAGCTATTGGAGGAATAGCCTATCAGATAAGATATGTTTCATATGAAAATCGAAGAAAAGA
>DXSD01000105.1 GCA_019410665.1 Fusobacterium sp. | reverse complement strand
GCGATTGGAAGTAAAAGTTTTCTCCTTTTCTGTTTAGTAAGTTAAATTGTAATTTTTTTAATTATTTTTTATATGAAAAAAATGATATAATATAAAAAATAATTTTAGATAGATTGGAAGTGGAAAGTTGAAAGTTTTGATAACAGGGGCAACAGGTGGAATAGGAGAAGCCCTTATAGATATTTTAATAAAAAATAATTATGAAGTGATAGCTCTAGGGAGAAATAGAGATAGGCTCAAAGAGTTGGAGGAAAGATATTTTCCAAAGGTAGAGGGGTACTCTTTAAGTTTTAATAGGGAAGAGGAGATAGAAAATTTTTTAAAGGTAATAGAGAATAAAAAGATAGATATGATAATAAACGGAGCAGGGATAGGAGAGATAGGATATTTAGAAGATATACCATATACTCAGCTCAGGGATATGATAGATATTAATCTTGTGGCTCTAACAAAGTTTACTAAATTTTTTTATGATAAGATGGTAAGAGAGGGGAGAGGGACGATAGTAAATATCTCATCAACAGCAGGATTTCAACAGGGAGGACCTTTAATGGGAGTTTATTATGCTACAAAAGCCTATGTTAATTCCTTTACTTTTTCTCTTTATGAAGAGGGAAGAGAAAAGGGAGTAAAGGTAGTTTTATTAGCTCCAGGACCAACTAAGACTAATTTTAAAGGAATGGAGAAAGAACTATCAGCAATAGAAAAATTTTATGTAACTTCTCCTGAAGAGGTAGCTTTAGAATTTTTTAAAGGTTTGAAGAAAGAAAAAGTGGTTATTATACCAGGAATAGTAAATAAAATTTTATATAGAATAGATAAACTGATTCCTACAAAATGGAAATTAAAATCAATAAAGAAAATTCAAGGAAAAAAAATAAAAAAATTTTAAAAAAATACTTTTATTTTTATAAAAAAATGGTATAATAATTTTATGCATTGGAGGAGTTAATGAGAAAAAAAATAATTATACTGATACTTTCAATTTTTTTATGTGGTTGTTCCTATTTTCAAGTTAAAGATGCAATAAAAGAAGCAGATAAAGGAAACTATATCTCTTCATTAACTAATCTTTTAAATATTTTAAAGGAGAATAATGAAGATAGAAGAGCACTTGATGCTTTTGAAATTATCTATCCTAATGCTGAAAAATTTTATTATGATAAAATTGATTTAGCTCGTGGAAGGGATATTATTAATTATACTAAAGGACTTTTAAATCTTTTAAGAGCTCAAGAGATATATTATAGTCTTCCTCAAGTGAGTAAAAACTCTATTGCAGTAGTAGAGCCACCTCTTCAAGAGAGAAATGTTATAAAAAGGGAGTTAGCAGAGAGTTTCTATACTTTAGGTATGAATATGAGAGAGGAGACTTATGAGGAAAGACTTAGAACGTATGGGTATTTCTCACAAGCTAAATTCTATGATATAGAGGGAAGAAAAGATATAGAAGAGAGATATAATTCAAGTAAGAATAAAGCTTTAGGAAAATTCTTGTTAAATTTTAGTGGAGATAATAAAGCTTTTTTAACTCAATTAAAAAATACTTTAAGTGTAGATTTAAAAAAATATCCACTTTTTTCTTTGGGAAATAGAAAAAATTATAATTTAGATATGAAGGTAGAAGTTACAAATATAGAGTATCAACCACCAAGTGTAAGTACTTATAGTGGAATAGATAGTTATACTGATAGAGTAGTAAAAAGGGTTTTAGAAAAAGTTATAGAAACTAAGATAGTAGATGGAAAAACTATTCAAATTGAAAAAATGGTACCTGTTGAGAGAGAAGTTGAGGTAGAAGTCTATTATAGATATTTTAAGCATACTAAAAAGACTAAAATGGGATATATGTTATCTTATGAACTTTCAGAAAAAAATGGAAACTTAATCTCTTCAAAGAAAGAGAGAGTTTCGTATGAAGATAGTGTGACTTGGGTTGAATATTATCCATTACATCCTTTTATTGGAAGGAGACCTTTTAGATTTCCAGTAACTGAATATGAAAAACCTGTTATGAGTAAAGAGAAACTTCAAGAGGTTGTATTAGAGATTGGAAGTAAAAAATTAGATGAGGTGTTAGTAAAATTAGATTCTAATAGAAAAATTGATTGGTAAGGAGGAAAAAATGATAGCAAAGGATTTGGGAGAGAGAAAAGTTATAGATAAGGTGTTTTCAGTAGCTAAGAAAGCTAAAGAAGCTATGAGTGAATTAGGAGAGGAGAAAGTAGTGAATGCAACAATTGGCTCTTTATACAATGAAGAGGGGAAATTGGTTGTATTGGATACTGCTATGGAAGTATATAGAAATTTACCTCCAGAAGAGTTAGCTGGGTATGCTTCAAATTTTACTGGAACAGCAGAGTATAAGGAAAGTGTAAAAATCTCTCTTTTTGGAAGAGATTACAAAGAGTTTTTAACTGGGCACTACTGTGAGGTAATTGCAACTCCAGGAGGAACTGGAGCTATTAGTAACAGTATTAGAAATTATTTAGGTTATGGAGATACTTTGTTATTGCCTAAGTGGCTGTGGAGTCCTTATATTCTTATGGCTAAAGATAGAAAGGGAGAGTGTGATTTTTATACACTTTTCAATGAAAAAAATGAGTTTGATCTTGAAGATTTTAAAACTCGTGTAGAAAATTTAGCAGAAAAACAGGATAACGTTGTAATTGTTATCAATGATCCTTGCCAAAATCCTACTGGATATAGATTAACTATATCAGAGTGGAAAGAGATAAGAAAAATTTTTGTTGAAGTTTCTGAAAAAGCCAATATAGTACTTATATTAGATGTTGCATACATAGATTTTGATGATAGAGATTTTGAGGAGAAAAGGGAGTACTTAGAGACTTTTAAAAATCTTTCAGAAAAGATCCTTACTATATTTACTTTTAGTCTATCTAAATCTTTAACTTGCTATGGAATGAGAGTAGGAGCACAAATAGCACTTTCTACTTCTGAAAGTGTAGTACAAGAGTTTGCAGATGCAAATGCCTATACTTGTCGTTCAACTTGGTCTAATATCTCAAGAGGTGGAATGGCAATGTTTAGTGAGCTTATGCTAGATGAGGAAAAAACTGTGAAACTTGAGAAAGAGAGAGAGTATTATAGAAAGCTTATAAAAGAGAGAGCAGATATTTTTATGAGTGAAGCTAAAGAGTGTGGACTTGAGGTACTTCCTTATGTAAGTGGATTTTTCTTAACAATACCAACTGGAGAGTATACAGAAAAAGTTGAGAAGCTACTTGAAAAAAATCATATATACACTGTAGTTTTAAAAGAGGGAGTGAGAATAGCAGTTTGTAGTGTAACTAAGAAAAGAATTAGGGGATTAGCTAAGAGATTAAAAGATATTATAGATGAGGCTAAGAGAAGCTAGACTATGTTTAAGACTTGTTGATTATAACAGATTGTAAGTAAAAAGAGAGCTGAGTAAGTACTTGTAGTACCACTCAGCTTTCTAATACTTACTTATTAAAATATTTTCCTTCTATATCTTCATAATTCTCTACAGTATGTTCAGTGTCTTGAACTTTTTTCATATCATATTTAATTTGTTCAGCAATGATAGAAACATACTTAGCTAAAACCTCTTGCTTTTCTAAAAGAAGTTTCTTTTGCTCTTCATCAGTTCCAGATTTAAACTCTTCACTAGCTATGAAATTATTAAGTCTTTCAAGTCTAGCTACCTCTGAATCATATTCCTCTTTGATGTACTTTAAATTTTTTTCAATTCCCATAGTAATTCCTCCTATAATAAAGATATCCTACTCTTTCATTAAGTATTTTACTACCCTAATCTTATTATACACCCTTTTAGAATTTTTACAAGAGAAAACTTAAATATTAATCATTTAATAGAGCTCCCAGTTTTTTTCCACCTAAAATATGAAAGTGTAAATGGAAAACTTCTTGTCCACCAAATTCATTACAGTTAGTGATAACTCTATATCCTTCTTTATCTATTCCTAACTCTTTAGTGATCTTACCAATAGCAAGATACATTTCTCCAATAAGCTCTCTATCTTCAGCAGTGATATCATTAACAGTAGGGATCTCTTTTTTAGGAACCACTAAAATGTGTACAGGAGCAGCTGGATTAATATCTTTAAAAGCTATTACCTTATCATTCTCATAAACGATAGTAGCTGGGATCTCTCTATTTATAATTTTAGTAAAAATTGTAGCCATAAACTCATCTCCTAATTAAATAGATTCAATAGTATTCACTCTATTAGAGTGTCTTCCACCTTCAAATTTTGTAGTTAAGAAAATATCAACCATCTCAAGGGCTAATACATCTCCTACTATTCTACCACCCATAGCAAGTATATTAGCATCATTGTGCTCTCTAGTAAGTCTTGCCATTGTTGTGTTAGTGCAAAGAGCTGCTCTTACACCAGGAACTTTGTTAGCAGCAATAGAGATTCCTATTCCTGTTCCACAAACTACAATACCATAATCAGCATCTTTGTTTACTACAGCATGTCCTACAGCGTGTCCAAATTTAGGATAATCAACAGAAGCTGTTGAGTTAGTTCCTAAATCTAGAATCTCATATCCTTTTTCTAATAGATGAGACTTTACCTTTTCTTTTAATTCAAATCCACCGTGATCAGCACCTAAAGCTATTTTCATTATATCCTCCTCAAATTTTTTAATTTCATAGAAAAGGACTGACTAAAGCCAGTCCCATAGTTAATTACTCACAACAGTCATCGTCAAAACCATGGAAATGTACATGTCCATGCTCTATTTCTTCTGGAGTAGCCTCTCTAACACCTGCTACTTCAACTTCAAATCTTAAGTTTTTACCAGCAAAAGGATGGTTACCATCAGCAATTACTACATCATCTTCGATAGATGTAATAACATATTGTTGCTCGCTACCATCATCCATATCGGCGATAAACTCCATTCCTTCGTAAATATCATCAAACTCAACGAAGTCCTCTTTTTTCATCTCTTCAATAAGCTCTTCATCATATTCTCCATACCCTTCTTCAGGAGAGATCATTATAGTAGTAGAAAACCCTTTCTCTTTTCCTTCTAATATCTCTTCTACTTTAGGAACGAATTGTCCCTCTCCATGAATATAGAAAAAAGGCCCAACATCTTTAGTATCCTCTAAAAGTTCGTTAGTGTCATTATCATACACTTTAAATTCAAGAGTAATAACATTACCTTTTACAACTTTCATAACTTCACCTCTTCAAAATATAATAGTATCTAACTAAAGGATAACATAAAATTTAAACTATGTCTATCTATTTATAAAAAACCCATGTTGTATCTTACTTTTTTCATATTTTCCTCATCACTTAAAAGAGAAAGAAGTAAAAAACCAACTTCAATAGCATTTTTAGGAGCTGAACAAGTGATAATATTATCATCTATAACTATCTCTTCTCTTATAGGAACAGCTTGATAATTTTTCAGTTGTTTAAAATAACGTTCGTTGTCATAAAGATAGGTGGTAGCTTTCCTGTTTCTTAAAACTCCAGCTTCTCCCAAGGGAATAACTCCAGTACATACTCCAATGAGAAATTTTTTACTTTGATTGAAAGAGAGAATAAGTTTTTTAAAACTATCCTTTTTCATATCTTCAAAATATCCTTTAAATCCAAATCCACCAGGGATAATTAAAGCATCAAAATCTTCTACACAAATTTTTTCCTTCTCTAGGTTTATCTCAGGAATTATTTTTAAATTCCAAGTATTGGAAATAATATCATGAAAACTAGCAGTCTTTAAAATTATGTTCTTTTTTCCTACAATGCTATTCCAGCCAAAAATGTCAACAAAGGGAGAGATTTCAAGAATTTCAGCCCCTTGTGGAATAAGTAATAGAATTTTTTTCATAAATTTCTCCTAAAAAAAATAAAAGTTATTGACTATTTTATTAAAAAGCTTTACAATA
>DXSD01000104.1 GCA_019410665.1 Fusobacterium sp. | reverse complement strand
CCATTTTTTTTAAAATTTAGGAATAGGAAATTTATAAAAAACTTTAGACAAAATTGAAGAAATTATATTATAATTAAGTGTAAAGTTTAATTGAGAGGAGATATACTGTGGAAAAATATATAAAAGAGTTGAGAGAAAAGGTCAAAAAATATAGTGAATATTATTATACAAATAATGAAAGCTTAATATCAGATGTGGAATTTGATAAATTATTAGTAGAGCTAAAAGAACTAGAGGAAAAGTACCCAGAGTATAGAGAGAAAAACTCTCCTACTGAAATCGTTGGAGCAACTAATCTGAAAGATACAAAATTTCAAAAAGTAACACATAAAAAACCCATGTTAAGTTTATCAAACTCATATAATGAAGGGGATATAGCTGATTTTATAGAGAGAGTTAAAAAATTACTTCCTGAGGAAAAGGAGATAGAGTATGCTCTTGAGTTAAAATTAGATGGACTGTCTTTAAGTGTACAATATGAGAATGGAAAACTTGTGAGAGCTGTAACTAGAGGAGATGGAACAGTAGGGGAAGATGTTACAGAAAATATTTTAGAGATAGAGTCAATTCCAAAAGAGTTAAAAGAAAAAGTAAATATTGAGATAAGAGGAGAAGTTGTATTACCTCTTTCAAAATTTGAAGAGTTAAATAGGAAAAGAATGGAAAATGGAGAGGAAGTTTTTGCCAATCCAAGAAATGCAGCTAGTGGTACTTTAAGACAATTAGATTCTAGTATTATAAGGGAGAGAGGGCTTGATGCTTATTTTTATTTTTTAGTTGATGCTCAGAATTATGGTTTAAAAACTCATAGTGAAAGTATAGAATATCTTGCTAAGCTTGGAATTAAAACAACAGGAGTTTGTGAAGTATTAAAAAACTCTTCAGAACTTATAAAAGAGATTGAGGTTTGGGGAGAAAAGAGAGAAAGCTTAGATTATGAGACAGATGGAATGGTAATAAAGGTAAATAATATAGAGTTATGGGATAAGTTAGGAAATACAACTAAGAGTCCTAGATGGGCAATAGCTTTTAAATTTCCAGCAAAACAAGTAACTACAAAAATTTTAGGAGTAACTTGGCAAGTGGGAAGAACAGGGAAAATTACTCCAGTAGCAGAACTTGAAGAAGTAGAGCTATCAGGAAGTAAAGTAAAAAGAGCAAGCTTACATAACTATCAAGAGATTGAAAGAAAAGATATCAGAATTGGAGATAGTGTATTTATAGAAAAAGCTGCTGAGATAATACCTCAAGTGGTAAAATCTGTAAAAGAGTTAAGAGATGGAAATGAAATTATAATAAAAGAGCCTACTCATTGTCCAATTTGTAATACTGAAGTAGAAAGAGAGGAAGGACAGGTAGATATTAAATGTCCAAATGTTAGTTGTCCAGGAAAAATAGAGGGGGAATTAATCTATTTTGTATCTCGTGATGCTATGAATATAGCTGGTTTTGGTAGTAAGATAGTAGAAAATATGCTAAGACTTGGATTTATAAAAAATATTGTAGATATATATGAACTAAAAAATCATAGAGAAGAGTTAGAAAAGCTTGAGAAGATGGGAAAAAGAAGTGTAGATAATCTTCTTACAGCTATTGAAAATAGTAAAACAAGGGAGTATTCTAAGGTACTTTGTGCATTAGGTATTCCATTTATAGGAAAAACTTCTGCAAAACTTTTAGCTGAATCAAGTGAAAATATTGATAAACTTATGAACATGAGTGTAGAAGAGTTAGTTGAGATTGAAGGAATAGGAGATAAAATGGCTCAAGCTATCTTTGATTTTTTCAAAGATAAAGAAAAGATAAAACTTATTGATGGATTAAAAGCTCATGGACTTACTTTTGCTCAAGAGAAAAAAGAGGAGTTGTCAGCTGAAGAGAAGGTATTTACAGGAAAAACTTTTTTATTTACAGGAACATTAAAGAATTTTACTAGAAATGAGATAAAAGAGGAGATAGAAAAACTTGGTGGAAAAAATCTTTCTGCTGTAAGTAAAAATTTAGATTATTTAATAGTGGGAGAAAAGGCTGGAAGTAAATTGAAAAAAGCCCAAGAACTTGGAACTGTAAAAATAATAACAGAGGAAGAGTTTATGGAAATATGTGGTAAGAAAAATTAAAAATGGTAGGTTTATTTGACTAATGTCTCATTTTATGGTAGCATATACTCTGAAGAAGTGTATTTAAAAAAATTAAAGAGAGGAACATCGATGATAGGAGATATTTTTAAAAAGATTTTTGGAACTAAAAATGATAGAGAGGTAAAAAGAATAAGAAAGATAGTTGCTGCTATCAACTCTTTAGAGCCAGATTTCGAAAAATTAACAGATGAACAATTAAAAGAGAAAACAGTAATCTTTAAAGAGAGATTAGCTAAAGGGGAAACTTTAGATGACATTATGGTTGAAGCTTTTGCCACTGTAAGAGAGGCTTCAAAAAGAGTGCTTGGGATGAGACACTATGATGTGCAACTTATTGGAGGAGTAGTACTTCACGAAGGAAAGATTACAGAGATGAAAACTGGAGAGGGAAAAACTTTAGTTGCTACTTGTCCTGTATATTTAAACGCTTTAGCTGGAAAAGGAGTTCATGTTATTACAGTAAATGACTACCTAGCTGCTAGAGATAGAGAGATGATGGGAAGATTATACTCTTTCTTAGGTCTAACTTCAGGAGTAATTTTAAATGGAATATCAGGTGAAGAGAGAAAAGCTGCTTACAACTGTGATATTACATATGGAACTAACTCTGAGTTTGGTTTTGACTACTTAAGAGACAACATGGTTGGAAGTTTAGAAGAAAAAGTACAAAGACCACTTAACTATTGTATAGTTGACGAGGTTGACTCAATTCTAATAGATGAGGCAAGAACACCACTTATTATTTCTGGAGCAGCTGAAGATTCAACAAAATGGTATCAAATTTTCTATCAAGTAGTATCTATGTTAAATAGAAGCTATGAAACTGAAAGTGTTAAAGATCCAAAAGCTAAAAAAGAACTACCAGCTGAAAAGTTTGGAGATTATGAAGTAGATGAGAAAGCTAAAAATATTGTTTTAACAGAAAAAGGAATAGCTAAAGTAGAGAAATTCTTAAAAATAGAGAACTTATACTCTCCTGAAAATGTAGAATTAACTCACTATTTAAATCAAGCTTTAAAAGCTAAAGAGCTATTTAAAAGAGATAGAGATTATCTTGTAAGAGAGGGACAAGTAATTATTATAGATGAGTTTACAGGAAGAGCTATGGAGGGTAGAAGATACTCAGATGGACTTCACCAAGCTATTGAGGCAAAAGAGGGAGTACATATAGCTGGAGAAAACCAAACTCTTGCAACTATAACACTACAAAACTATTTCAGAATGTATAATAAATTATCAGGAATGACAGGTACAGCAGAAACAGAAGCAGCAGAGTTTGTTCACACATATGGACTACAAATTGTTGTTATTCCAACTAATAAACCTGTACAAAGAATAGATCATGCTGACTTAGTTTATAAAACTCGTAAAGAGAAAATAGATGCTATAATCAACAGAATTCAAGAGTTACATAGTAAAGGGCAACCTGTATTAGTAGGAACAATCTCTATTAAAAGTTCGGAAGAATTATCTGAACTATTAAAGGCAAAGGGAATAAAGCATAATGTATTAAATGCTAAGTACCATGCAAAAGAAGCTGAGATAGTTGCTCAAGCTGGAAGATTTGGAGCTGTAACTATTGCTACAAATATGGCTGGTAGAGGAACAGATATCATGTTAGGAGGAAATCCAGAGTTCTTAGCTGTAGCTGAAGTTGGAAGTAGAGAAGCTGAAAACTACTTTGAGGTTCTTAAAAAGTATGAGGTTCAATGTAAAGAAGAGGGAGAAAAGGTAAAAGCAATAGGTGGACTTTTCATCTTAGGTACTGAAAGACATGAATCTAGAAGAATCGATAACCAATTGAGAGGAAGAGCAGGAAGACAAGGAGATCCAGGAGCATCAGAATTTTACTTATCTCTAGAAGATGATTTAATGAGACTATTTGGATCAGATAGAGTAAAAACAGTTATGGAAAAACTAGGACTTCCTGAAGGAGAGCCAATTACTCATCCAATGATAAATAAAGCTATTGCCAATGCTCAAACTAAGATAGAATCTAGAAACTTTGGAATTAGAAAAAATCTATTAGAGTATGATGATGTAATGAATAAACAAAGAACTGCTATATATGATAGTAGAAATGAAGCTATGTCGAAAGAGGATCTTAAAGATAGTATTATTAAGATGTTACAAGAGACTATCTACTCTCAAATTGCTAAGAGATTTGTTGGAGAGTATAAAGAGGACTGGGATATGCCAGGATTAGCTGAATATTTAAGAGATACTTATGGATATACAGTTGAGGACATGAATGAGTATAAATCTATGAGTATTGAAGAGTATAGCAAAAAAGTATTCGACAATATCTGTGCTCAATATGATGAAAAAGAAGCTAAAGTTGGAAGAGAATTAATGAGAAGATTGGAAAAATATATTCTTTTTGAAGTTATTGATGCAAGATGGAGAGAGCATTTAAAAGCACTAGATGGATTAAAAGAGGGAATATATTTAAGAGCTTATGGACAAAAAAATCCAGTTGTAGAGTATAAACTACTTTCAGGTGAACTATATGAGCAAATGATAGAAACTGTAAAAGAGCAGACAACATCTTTCTTATTTAAAGTAATAATTAAACAACATAGTGAAGAAGAGGTTCAACCAACTAATAAACAGGAGCAAATAGAGGAGTACACTTCTGAAGATGAAAATGGAATAGAAAATGTAGAGGTAGGAGAATTAACTCCAAACTCTCCATGTCCTTGTGGAAGTGGAAAAAAATATAAGAACTGTTGTGGAAGAGTATAAGGAGGCAGTTATGAAAAAAATAGCAATTGGAATTTTATCTATAGTTATGCTTGCATCTTGTAGTTCTTTAGATAAAGGGACTTCATTAGAGCAAAAATACTCTATAACTAAAGAATCAGCTAAAGATTGGGATAAAACAATAATTCAAGTTGTAGAGGGAGAAGCTTTAATCGATGATTGGTATGGAGAGGAAAATCCTATAATATATCTGAGAAAAACAGGAAAGATGAGTGAAAAAGATTTTACTTTCTTAACTTCTTTAGAAAAAAAAGATGCTACTGAGATAACTAATGAGGAGTATGAACAGTTTTTAGATTTAGTAACTAAGTATAATAAAAAATTACCTAGAAAGTTTTACTTAGCAGATGAAAACTTAAAAAATCCAAAGGGATTAGTAGATAGAATGGTAAGAGAATCATTTGTAAAAATGGAAACACCTTCTAGTCATATTAAAAATGTTGTAGCCACAGAAGATGAGTGGAAGCAAATAGTTGCTTTTTCACAACAAGATGATCTATCTGAAAAAGATACTAAAAAACTAAGAAAATTATTAAATAAATTTATAAAGAGAAATGAATTTTACAATGAAAGAGCTTGGTATAATAGAGAAATTTCTGATAGAGTGGTTCAACTTACTAATATAGATACTAAAGAAAATATAACATCATTGGAAAAAAACAATGTAAATGCTAAAGCATTATATATTGCATATCCTGAATATTTTTCTAATTTAGAAAAATGGGATGACTAAGATATTTTAAAATTGTAGGGGAGGTTAGCGAGGGAAAATTAACCTTCCCCTTTTTCTTTAGAAGGAGAAATTATGGAAGTAGATATGCATATACATACTGTTGAATCAGATGGAACATACACCTCAGAGGAAATTATTGAAAGAGCCATAAAAAATAGAGTGATTGCTTTAGCAATAACCGATCATGATACTGTAGCAGGATTAAAAGAGGGGAAAAAAGCTGCTGATAAATATGGATTGGAATTTATACAAGGGATAGAGATATCTTGTAATGAAAAGAATTTGGAAGTTCATATTTTAGGTTATTACCTCAATCTTGAAGATGAAAAGTTTTTATCTGAACTTAAAGAATTAGAGGAAGCTCGTGAAAAAAGAAATAGAAAAATTATAGAAAAATTTGAAAAAATTGGTATAATAATAGATA
>DXSD01000103.1 GCA_019410665.1 Fusobacterium sp. | reverse complement strand
CTCAAAATAAGAGAGAAATGGCAATCTATTTTATAAAAAATATCTTGAAATTATCTGTAAATTATTAGATAATTAAGGGGAACAATTATAATTTTTTAGGGAGGTGATATTTTGGGAAAAATAAGAATATTAGATGAATCAGTTTCAAATATAATTGCTGCTGGAGAGGTGGTTGAAAATCCAGCAAGTATGATAAAGGAGCTTTTGGAAAACTCCTTAGATGCTAAAAGTAAAAATATAAAAATAGATGTAAAAAATGGTGGAAGAGATGTCACTATAACAGATGATGGAATTGGAATGTCTCAAGAGGATCTTTTGTTATCAATTGAAAGACATGCTACAAGTAAGATAAAAGAGAAAGAGGATCTATATAATCTATATACCTATGGTTTTAGGGGAGAGGCCCTATCCTCTATAAGTGCTGTATCAAAATTGATACTCTCTTCTAGAAGTGAAGAGGATAGTGTAGGTTCTCAAATAAATGTTTTAGGTGGAAAAGTAACGAACTTAAAAGAGATTCAAAGAAATAGAGGGACTACAATTGAGATAAAGGAGCTATTTTTTAACACCCCAGCTAGGTTGAAATTTTTAAGAAAACCAACTACTGAGTATTTAAATATAAAAGATATAGTTATTCAAGAGGCTTTATCTAATCCAGAGGTATCTATAATTTTAACTTTAGATGGAAAAGTGGGAATAAAAACCTCTGGAAAGGGAATTGATAATACAATAGTAGAGATATTTGGTGGAAATGTATTAAAAAATGTGAAAAAATTTCCATTGGGATATTTAGGAAATGGAGCTTTGTATCGAAGTACAAAAGATTCAATTTTTACCTTTATAAACGGAAGAATGGTAAAATCTAAAATAGTAGAAAATGCTGTGATAGATGGATATTATACAAAATTAATGAAAGGGAAATACCCCTTTGCTATAATTTTTTTAGAAGTAGATCCACAAAGTGTAGATGTAAATGTACACCCTTCTAAAAAGATAGTTAAATTCCATGATGAAACACAGATATACAATTTAGTTTTAAAAGAGATAGAGAAATCCTTTGAAAGAGATGATGATTTTGTTTCTCCAACTCTTCAGGAAAAACTAGAAAAGACAGAGAGTAAATTTTTAGATTTTAGTGATTTTGAAAAATTTACTCCTTTGAAATCAGAACCACAAAAATTTCAGGAACTAGAAAAAGTTGAGGAATTAAAAGATGAAAAAGAGGAGATAGAGTACTCTATACAGGAGGAAAAACCTTTAACTTTTGAGGAAGATGAAGAGGATTATCTTCAAGAGGAAGAAGTAACTGAAAAAATAGAAGTTGAATTGTTACCTACTCCAAAGATAGAATCTCAAAAAAGAGAAGAAAAGAGAGTTGAAGAGGTAAAATTAGATAAAAAAAGAGTAGATTTTAGAGTTATAGGTCAAGTTTTTGATACATTTATCTTAGTAGAAAGAGATGGAATTTTTGAGATATATGATCAGCATATAGTACATGAGAGAATACTTTATGAAAAACTGAAGAAGCAGTACTATGGAACTGAGATAAGTATGCAACAACTACTAGTTCCTATTAGAATTATAGTAGATCCAAGAGAGAAGGATATCATATTTGAAAATTTGGAAAATTTTACTAAGGCAGGATTTGAAATAGATAGATTTTCTGATAATGAAATCTTAATTAGAGCTATACCGATAGTAGATTTAAGAGATAGTGTAGAAAATATATTTAGAAATATTTTAAGTAGAATTAGAGAGAATAAAAATTTAGATATAAGAGAGAGTATATTGATTTCTATGTCATGTAAGGGAGCTATAAAAGCAAATGAAAAATTATCTCATGTGGAGATGGAGAAAATTTTAAGAGAGTTACATGAGATAGGTGAGTACACTTGTCCTCATGGAAGAACTATAATAACTAAGATAACTAGAGATGACTTAGAGAAATTATTTAAAAGGAAATAAGGAGAACATTTTGAATATAAATATTGTTTGCATAGGAAAGGTAAAAGATAAATATATCATAGAGGGTATAAATGAATTCTTGAAAAGAATGCAATCTTTTGCTAAAATGAAGGTAGTAGAATTAAAAGAGGATGGAAATGATAGTAATAGAAATATCTCAATAGAGAAGGAATCTGAAGAGATATTAAAAACTTTAGAGAAGCTTGGTGGATATAATATATTACTTGATATTCAAGGGAAAAATTTTTCATCTGAAGAGATGGCAAGTGAAATTGAGAAGTTGACAGTTAAGGGAGTTAGTACAATAAATTTTGTGATAGGGGGATCCTATGGAGTGTCTCAAAAAGTGAGAGATAACAGTCAGCTAAGACTTAGTTTTTCTAAGATGACATTTCCTCATCAATTGATGAGATTAATTTTAACAGAGCAAATTTATAGATGGTTTAGTATAATAAATAATGGAAAATATCATAAATAGAAACTAATAAAAAAGTAGAATAGTAATGTAAAAGGAGGAGAAGAATATGTATTCACAAGGAGAGACTTTTTATTATGATATAGATAATGAGGAGTTTGAATTAAGTGTAGTAGAAAATTTAAGTATGAAGGATAAGGAGTATATCATAGCAGAAGATTATGATGGAGAGTTACATGTATTTGAGTATGATGAAGATGAAGAGGAGATCTATCTAATGGATGAATCTGATGCTATGGAGATAATTGAGTACTGGCAAAGTGAATATCTTGATGGTGAGGACATTGGGGACTATGAAGATGATGAGTACTATGATAGAGAGGATGAAGAGTACACAGATAGATATGACAATGAAGATTACTATGAAGATGATGAAGAGGATTATTATTAATGAAGAGATTTATAATTAAAAATACAGATAGCTATGGTGAAAAAAGCTTTGAGAAAGTAGAAGGAAGTTTTCACATAGAGAACGATCACTATATATATAAATATCAGAGTAAGTTAGGTGAATGTGAGATAGTTGCAAGCTCAAAAAGAGTAGTAGTATCTAGAAAAGGAGAGATATCTACTTTGATAGATATAGACTTAGAAAAAGTGACAGAGTTTAACTATGTTACAAAAGAGATGAGAAAACTTTTTAAAATAAAAGGTGAGAGTATAAAAATAGATGAAAATGGTTCTCTGATAGAGTTTTCTTATAAGATTTTTGAAGGAAATGAAGAGATGAATAGAATAACTATTGGGATAAAAACTTACTAATGGAGGAGATATGAAAAAATATATTTATCTGTGCTTGGTAATACTTTTAAGTAGTTGTACAAGTTTAGAAAGTTTACAGAAAAAAGATAGGGTAGAGAGTATTGTAGAGAGAGATTATAGCTCAGGAGAGTTAAAAAGAGAAAAGATAATATTAAATAGTAGTGCTCCAGCAGGTATTCTAGCAGATATATCAAATAGTTTAAAAAGAGGGTATGTAAGAGAGTACAACTCTACTTATAGAGATAACTATGAAGTATATGTTGGGGATTATGTTTCTATTCCTCTAGGAATAGGAGAGGATAGTTATAATATGTTTTTCTATCCATTAGGAACATCTTACGAGATGGAGATAAGAGAGGGAAAACTGTTTTTTAGAGGAATCTATCAAGGAAATTATGAAGTTGTGTTATACTCTTCAGGAGCTTTTAGTAGAAAGATAACTATTCAAAATAAATTAAAGTATGAGTTTAGTGAACAAAATAACTATGAAGTAATATCACAAAATTATAAATTAGGAAATTTAAAAGGACTTTCTGATAGTGTGGCTATGCATAGAATAGCATTTCCAAATAGTTTTAGAGATAAAGAGATATCTTTTATGTTAATAGATTTAGCAGGAAAGGATGGAAATGCTAAAATTATAAAAGAGGAGATTGACTTTTTACAGAAATATATAAAATTAGATGAGTATGATAAGTTAAACATAGTTAACTCTTTAAAACTTATTCAAGATAAGAATTTTGAAATAAGTAGTTCTTTACTTGAATTTGATAGTTCTACACCACACTTAAATCAGGAGATTGCTCAACTTATATTAGCAAAGGAAAATCCTTCACAAGAGGAGATTATATTCTTAGAAAAAGTGTATAGTAGTTTAGAAACTCCAGATACAAATCTTGGAAATTTCATAGGAAATTGGTATATAAAAAATGGCAATACTCTAAAGGGAGCTAGTTATTTAAATGGAAATGGAGAAAATCCTCTAGGAAATATAGGTGGATTACTGCCTATAACTCCAATTGTTCCTGAAAATGAGAATAAGAATTTAGAGGAGAATAGTACTCCTATTAATTTAGAAGCACAAAACTATACTCAATATCTGTCTTTCTTTGAAGATGGAAAGAAAAATTTTGAAAAGGAAAACTATATAGAAGCTATAATATATTTTGAAAAGGCTTTAGATTTAAATAAAGATTATATTGAACAGAAAGATATATACTTCTATATGGGAGAGAGCTATTTAAAAACAGAAAACTATACAGAAGCTGTAAATAATTTTAAAAATTCTTTAAATTTAGAAAAAAATGATGAAAAAAAAGCAGAAATATATTATAATATAGGAATGGCATATAATAAACTTGGAGATAATGAGCAAGCTGTAAATTATCTGACTTATGTAAGACAAAATTATAAAAATTCACCTTGGAGTGTAAAGAGCAGTTTATATTTATTACAGCAAATGCAACAATATCCACAAAATTAGCATTTAAACAAAAAATTTAAATAAAAGGAGAGAAACCGATGGAGAGATATTTTGATAGGATAGCTAATGATGCTCTTGTTATGGAAAAATGGAAGAGAGTAGAAGAGCTACAAGAGATGGGAATAAAACCATTTGGAGAGAGATTTGAAAAGAAAAATATGATAGGTGAGATACTAACTCACACTCCAGAAGAGGAGTTAACATTCAAAACTGCTGGAAGAATAATGGCATATAGAGGAAAAGGAAAGACAGCTTTCGTTCATCTTGAAGATATCAGTGGAAGAGTTCAAGTTTACCTAAGACAAGATGAGCTTGGAGAGGAAAACTACAACCTTGTTAAAAAAATCGGAGTAGGAGATATAATCGGAGTAGAGGGAACACTTTTCCTTACTTCAACTGGAGAGTTAACTATAAGAGCTTCAGTAGTTACTTTACTTTGTAAAAATATCAGATCATTACCTGAAAAATTCCACGGACTTACTGATGTAGAAACTAGATATAGAAAAAGATATGTAGATCTTATAATGAATAAAGATGTAAGAGACACATTTGTGAAAAGAACTAAAATTATATCAACAATTAGAAGAATATTAGATGGAAAAGGATTCTTAGAGGTTGAAACTCCATTAATGCACCCAATTTTAGGAGGAGCAGCAGCAAGACCATTTATTACTCACCACAATACTCTTGATATAGATTTATATCTAAGAATAGCTCCAGAGTTATACTTAAAGAGATTAATTATAGGTGGAATGGAAAAAGTATATGAACTAGGAAGAAACTTCAGAAACGAAGGAATGAGTACTAGACATAACCCAGAGTTTACTATGATAGAGATGTACCAAGCATATGCTGATTATACAGATATGATGGACTTAGCTGAAGAGATAATCAGTACTCTAGCTAAAGATGTATTAGGAACATCAACTATTACTTATAATGGAAAAGAGATAGTATTAGAGAACTTCAAGAGAATACATATGGTAGACTTAATAAAAGAAGTTACTGGTGTTGACTTCTGGAATAAAGATATCACTTTTGAAGAAGCAAAAGCTTTAGCAAAAGAGCACCATGTAGAAGTACCTGAGCATATGAATACTGTTGGACATATCATCAACCAATTCTTTGAAGAAAAATGTGAAGAGACAATAGTTCAACCAACATTTGTATATGGACATCCAGTAGAAATTTCTCCATTATCTAAAAGAAATGAAGAAGATTCAAGATTTACAGATAGATTTGAGCTATTTATAGATGCTAGAGAGTATGCTAACGCTTTCTCTGAGTTACAAGACCCAGCTGACCAAAGAGGAAGATTTGAAGCTCAAGTTGAAGAAGCTGAAAGAGGAAATGACGAAGCGACTCCAGTAATAGATGATGATTTCGTAGAAGCATTAGAGTATGGACTTCCACCTACAGGAGGAATGGGAATAGGAATAGATAGACTTATTATGTTATTAACTAACTCTGAGTCTATTAGAGATGTATTGTACTTCCCACAAATGAAACCAAGAGACTAGTTAAAAATTAAAGAATAGCGAAGATTGAAAAGAATAAATAGAGCAAGTCAGCGAAAGCGAACGCTAAAAAACACAACTGTTTGAGTGAAACGAGTTTTGTGTTTTTAGTGAGCT
>DXSD01000102.1 GCA_019410665.1 Fusobacterium sp. | reverse complement strand
ACTTCCAATCGCTAGTGCTTACGCAATGCTCATTACAGTAAAATTTTTTCCTTTTAAATTTAAAATTATTTAACTATTAATGATTTTCCATTCATCTCTTCTGGTTTAGCAATTCCTAAAATATCTAACATTGTAGGTGCTATATCAGATAATTTTCCATCTTCTAATTTAACATTTTTATATTCATTAGAAACTAAGATAAATGGTACATTGTTTGTAGTATGAGCTGTAAATGGTACATGAGTTTCTGGATCTTCCATTAACTCTACATTTCCATGGTCTGCAGTTATAAGTAGACTTCCTCCAAGCTCTAAAACTTTTTCTGAAACTTTTGCTATACATCTATCTACTTTTTGTACAGCAGCAACAGCAGCATCAAATACTCCTGTATGTCCAACCATATCTGGGTTAGCATAGTTTACTATGATTACATCATACTCTCCAGAGTTTAGTGCTTCCATAAGTCCCTCTGTAACTCCACAAGCTGACATTTCAGGTTGTAAATCATAAGTAGCTACTTTTGGAGATGCAACTAATTTTCTGTCTTCTCCTGCAAATTGCTCCTCTTTTCCTCCATTGAAGAAGAAAGTTACATGAGCATATTTTTCAGTTTCAGCAGTTCTTAATTGTTTCATTCCAGCTTTAGCTAAAACTTCTCCAAATGTATTTGTTATATCTTTATCTTCATATATAACTGGAGCCTCTATTGTAGAATCATATTGACGCATACAATAATATTTTACACCTAAATACTCTCTTTCAAATCCTGTAAACTCTTTATCATTTAATGCTCTAGTTATCTCTCTAGCTCTATCAGGTCTAAAGTTAAAGTTTATAAACACATCTCCAGCTTTTACAAGTCCGTTAACATCTACAACAGTTGGTACAACAAACTCATCTGTTTTTCCTTCTGCATAAGAAGCTTCTACTGCCTCTACTGCTGAGTTAGCTTTATTTCCTACTCCTAAAACCATAGCATCATAAGCAAGTTTTACTCTATCCCAGTTCTTATCTCTGTCCATAGCATAGTATCTTCCAGAAAGAGTAGCTATTGTTCCCTCTCCTATCTCTTTCATCTTAGCTTCTAACTCTTCTACAAATCCTTTAGCTGATTGTGGAGCTGTATCTCTTCCATCTAGAAAAGCATGTACATAAGCTTTTACTCCATATTTTTTAGCCATAGCTAAAAGACCAAATAGATGCTCTATATGAGAGTGTACCCCTCCATTTGATAAAAGTCCACCAAAATGAACATTTTTTCCATTAGCAACAGCATATTCAAAAGCCTCTTTTAACACAGGATTTTCATATATTGTTCCCTCTCTGATATCTTTTGAAATCTCTACTAATGGTTGATATATTATTCTTCCAGATCCTATATTTAAGTGTCCTACTTCTGAGTTACCCATTTGTCCATCAGGTAATCCCACTGCCTCTCCTGAAGCTTGTAATTCAGAATGAGGATACTCATTCATAAGTCTATTGAATGTCTCAGGGTTAGCAGCAGTTATTGCATTTTTTTGCTCTGGATTTTTATTTATTCCCCAACCATCTAATATCATTAACATTACTGGTTTTTTCATTATTTTTATTCCTCCTAAAATTTGACTACTTTGCAGCTAAAACTATTTTAGCAAATGAAGCTGCCTCTAATGAAGCTCCTCCAATTAATCCACCATCTATATCAGCTTGAGCTAATAATTCAGCAGCATTTTCAGGTTTCATTGATCCTCCATATTGGATTACCATTTCATCAGCTACTGCTCCAAACATAGATTTTAATACTTCTCTTATCTCTTTATGAGTCTCTTGTGCCATCTCTGGAGTAGCAGTTTTTCCTGTTCCTATTGCCCATACTGGCTCATAAGCTATGATTATATTTTTAGCTTCCTCAGCAGTTATATCTTTTAATCCCTCTCTTACTTGAGTTTCATTTACCTCAGCAGTTCTTCCAGCTTCTCTATCTTCTAATTTTTCTCCAACACATAGGATAGGAGTCATTCCAGCTGCTAATACAGCTTTTACTTTCTCATTGATGAATTCATTTGACTCTTTGAAGTATTCTCTTCTTTCTGAGTGTCCTAAGATTACATATTTTACTCCTATTGCTTTTAACATTGTAGGAGAAACTTCCCCAGTGTAAGCTCCAGATGATTTTGGATATACGTTTTCTGCAGCTATCTCTACATTACTTCCTTCTACTGCTTTTACAGCATCAGATAGAGCTGTAAATGGAGCTCCTATTACTATTTTTACTCCCTCTACATCTTTTACTAATCCTTTTAATTCAGTAAGCATCTCTACTGCTTCTGCATTTGTTTTATTCATTTTCCAGTTTCCAGCTATTACATTTGTTCTCATTTTATTCCCTCCACTATACATTATATTTATTCTCATCTTACATCTTATCATAGAGATTGTCACTTTTCAAATATTACATTGATCATTTACTAACTATTAATTGAGCAATCTTTTACGATTTTGTTCATCTAAAATATCTGAGTAATAATTTTCTGCATTTTCATAAAAATCTTTTAAAAGATCTCCAATGGAAAATTCTAACATCTCTATAAAAGTTTCATAATCTTGAGCATCATAAGCTTTTTCTGCCTCTTTTAACTCCTGTTCAAATTCTTCAATATATTCATCAAAATCACTATATATAAAATCTAAATCTCCACTAGCTTTCATAAGTAGTAAAAGATTATAAAACCATCTTAAAAATATTCCTCTCTCAATGATTTCTATCTCACTTACTTCTACTGCTGCTCTAGCAACATTAGCAGGGTCCTCCCCTTCATAGTCAAATATACTAAAAAAAAGATCGATTTGCTCCTTAGCTCTCAATATAGAGTCCAACAGCATCTCTCCCTCTGTTTTAGTAATTACCTCTATTAACTTTAAATCTTTAACATTTATAATAGTATTGTCCTTTAGTCTTTCTCCATTAATATAGAATTTATAAGGAACCTTATTATCTAAAGTTAATTGTTTATTTATCTCATTAATCATTCTCCCAAAACTCTTAAATCTCTTCTGTTTTAGTTCCATCTTTTTATTATCTACATATAATTCCATTCTCTCTCCTAAAATCTAGCTTCTTTTAAATCTTTTTGATACTGCTAAAGAAAACACATATATCTCTTTAGGAATACAACTCCTTTTAATCTCTTTTTTTATCTCTCTTATTGTACTTCCTGTTGTAACAATATCATCTACTATTAATATTGTTTTCCCATTTAGATCCAAATCTATATTCTTGAAAGCTTGATATATATTTTCCTTTCTACTCTTTATATCAAAAATTTCATACATATGTCTAGTATTTTTTTCCCTTACTATTTTTTTATACTCTATTTTACATTGATCTAGTAATAATTCTACTTGATTAAAACCTCTTTCTTTTTCTCTTCCTTTACTTATGGGAACAGGTAAAACAATATCTATTTCCTTCTCAGCTATTAGATTCTTTAAAGGTAAATTTATTAATGAACCGATCTCTACAGCCAATCTTTTTCTATTTTTTAATTTAAAATCTACTATTATTTTTTTTATTTTCTCATCATAATAATAGAGATAGTAATAGTTTTCTATATTTTTTATTTTCCCATTTCTTTTTAACTCTATATAACAATCATCACATATATATTTATCTTTTTGAGATATTCTGTTACAAATTGGGCATCTTTTTGAAAAAAATAGTTCTTTAATACTCAGGACAAGGTTTTTTCTTTTCATTTTTCTCCATATTCACTATCTTAGCTGAGTACATCTCAGTATAACCACAATTAAGACATGTTTTTATATAGTAGGTCCCAAACTCTAACTTCAATCCTGGACTCTTTTCTGGAATAACTGTTGTTTTTACCTGATATTTGTCACATCCACACTTTGTACATCTAAAATCCAATTTCATCACCCCATGTTAGATTCTTTATCCAAGATACCTCTTCTCCCAAAAAGCATATACTATCAAATCTGATTTTATACCTTAATTTTCTATTAGTTAATAGATATATCTTAGCAGCATTATATATTCTTCTCATTTTTCTATAATCTATAGCTTCTATTCCATATCCAAATTTTATACTACTTCTATATTTTACCTCTATAAAGATTATGGTATTATCCTTCTGAGCAATTATATCTATCTCTCCAGCTCTGACTCTATAATTTCTTTCTAATATCTCATATCCTGAAGATAAGAGTAGCTTCACAGCTCCATCTTCATATTTATTTCCAATCTCTCTTTTATTTTTCATTCTCACCAAGAATCTTTTTTAAAAAGCTCTTTCTATGAATTGGACTAGGACCATATTTTATCAGAGCTTCCCTATGTGCTTTTGTTCCATAACCTTTATGTTTTTCAAAGCCATACTCTGGATATTTTTGAGCATCTGCTATTAATTCTCTATCCCTTGTTACCTTTGCTATTATTGAAGCTGCTGCTATCGCCAAACTTTTAGCATCTCCTTTAACTACTGCTTCCTGTTTTCCATTGTACTCTCTTATTTTAAAATTTCCATCTACTAAAATTAGTGAATCTGTTTTAGTTTTCTCTCCTAACTTTTCAATTGCTCTTCTCATAGCCAAAAATGTAGCATTTAAAATATTTATTTCATCGATCTCTTGAGAAGTTGCTATTCCTACCCCTACTTCAAAGTTCTCTAATATAATATCATATAATTTCTCTCTCTTTTTTTCAGTAAGTTTCTTAGAATCATTTATCTCTTGAAGCTCATCAGAGTATTTTTTTAGTTTTACAGCTGCAGCTACTACTGGTCCTGCTAATGGTCCTCTTCCAGCTTCGTCTACTCCTATTACTACTTCACCTTTTTCTAAATCAAATTGATATAATAAATTATTCTCCATCTTTTTTCTCACTTTCTATCCTACTTATATCTACTCCTACAGTTCTAGCTGCTTTTTTAAAATCTTCTGGCAAAGGAGCAACTACTTTCATTTCAACATTTTTAGTTGGATGAGTAAATTTTAAGCTATAAGCATGTAGCATCTGTCTAGCTACTCCCTCACTTCCATTTCCATAGGTAGTATCACCCATTATAGGATGATTTAGATATTTCATATGGACTCTTATTTGATGTGTTCTTCCAGTTTCTATTCTAACTTTTACTAAAGAGTGATTTTTTCCCTCATCTAATACTTTGTAATTTGAAATTGCTATTTTCCCATTCTCTTGGACTACAGCCATTTTTTTTCTATCTCTAGGGTCTCTTCCTATAAGTGTCTCTACTCTTTTCTCCTTATCTTTAAAAATTCCCTTAGTTATACATACATATGTTTTTTCTAAAGTTTTCTCTTTAAACATCTCAGAAAGTTTTCCATGAGCTTCATCATTTTTAGCTACTACTATTATTCCACTAGTATCTTTATCCAGTCTATGAACTATCCCTGGTCTTATCACTCCATTTATTGTAGATAGATCCTTTATATGATATAAAAGAGCATTTACTAAAGTTCCATTATAATTTCCATGAGCTGGATGAACTACCATGTTAGGAGCTTTATTTATTACTACTATATCGCTATCTTCATAAATAATATTCAAAGGTATATTTTCTGGAGTTAGATCCAAGACTTCATCTTCTGGAATATTTACAGTTATTATCTCAGTTCCTTTAAGTTTATTTCCACTTTTTGTTATTTTTTTCCCTTGAATCTCTACAAGACCATTATCTATTATTTTTTGAATATATGATCTTGTTGCATCTTCTATTAGTTCATTTAAAAACTTATCTATTCTCTTTCCTTTATCTGTTTCATTTGCATATACAGTTAAAGTCTCCTTTATCTCCATCAACATTTACTCCTATTCTATAAATTTTATCTTAAAGTATATTTATAAGGATTAAAGGCAATCTGGACTAACTTAAAATTTTGTATTCCAAAGGGAATCCCTATAATTGTACAACATTGAGCTATTCCTATTAATATATGTGAAATAGCTAACCAGATCCCAGCAAATATTATCCATAAAAATGCACTTATTGGTCTTGCAGGTTCACCAAAACTACTTTTTAACTGAACTCTCTTTCCAAAAGGTACTAAACATGAGCTAGCCATTTCAAAACAACCTCTTGCAAAGGGAATAGTCACTATTAAAATAATACATAAAATCCCTGCTATTATCCATTCAAAAGCTAAAACTAGCCCGCCAAAAAATAACCAGATTATATTCATTAATGTACTCATTTTTCCTCCTTAATTTCAATACCTTATTTCATTATAACATTAAACAACTAAATTTTAAATAAAAAAAATAGACATACCTCAGTATGTCTTAATTATCTATATGGCGGGAGTGACGAGGGTCGAACTCGCGACCTCATGCGTGACAGGCATGC
>DXSD01000101.1 GCA_019410665.1 Fusobacterium sp. | reverse complement strand
ATTATATGCATATACAGATGTAATGTTAAAAGATAAAGATGAAGTTAAATAATAACACCTAGATAAGATAAAGTATATTTGGAGGAAGAGTATGGAAGAGATTTTCACAAGTGGTAACCTATTATTCGGGTTAGGAATATTTATAGCAAATATAATTCAAGGATTGACAGGATTTGCTGGTTCATTATTAGCAATGCCACCTTCAATTCATTTACAAGGGTTAGAAACTGCAAAGGTAGCAGTAAATACATATGGTTTAATAAGTTCATTTATAGTATTCTTAAGTAACTATAAGATGATAGACTGGAAAGAAGCTAGAAAATTATTAGTATTGATGGGTATTGGACTAGTAACAGGAATCTATCTAGCAGGACAAGTACCTTCAGGAATTCTTTTAAAGATATATGCTATCTTCGTAATAGCAGTTGCTTTAAAAGAGATGTTCTATAAAGGAAACTTAGATTTTAATGATACAGTTTTAATTGGAATAGTATTAATAGCAGGATTATTCCAAGGATTGTTTGTATCAGGGGGACCATTCTTAATTATATATGTTGCTAAGAAATTAAAAAATACAAACCAAATTAGAGGAACTTTATGTTTTGTATGGATATTCTTAAATGGATATATGATGTTAGACCAATTCTTAACTGGACAATTTACAGCTCACAATACAGCTGTTACATTAATAGGATTACCTGGAGTATTTGCAGGGGTTGCTATTGGAGGATACTTAGCAAAAATCCTATCTAAAGAAAAATTCCTAAAAGTAGTTTATGTTCTACTTGTTATATCAGGAGCTTCATTACTAATGAAGTAGTCAAATATAAAATATAAATAGGGTGAGATAGATGGATATAAGATTAAGTGAGAAAAAACAAGGATTAGTTGCTATAGCTGGACATGTTGGATGTGGGCATAGCCATAGTTTAAACAATCAAGTACAAGATGACTCTTGTGGATTATCAATAGTATTATCTCTTTTTAAGAAAGCTACAAATCTTTCACTAAAAATAAAAGATATTGAATTTGAAGGAAATAAAGTTAAAGTTACTTTAGAAAATGGTGGAGTAGGAGAAGGGGAAGCTAGACGTGGAATTACTCCTCAAGAGAAAAAATTAGCTATGACTTTAGTAGGAAAAGAGGTAATAAATACTCATACTCTTGTATTAGAAGCTTTTGGAAGAGTTTATGGACAAGGGATTTTAGAAACTCCAGTAGCTGTTCAAACTGCAATAGCTAATGCAGCATTAAATGGATTCTATGTAAACTATCCAGAGAAATTCTTAAGAACTAGAGAGAGTATAAATGGAAACTGTGGAGAGATAGTAGGAACAGTTTTAGATATAGATGGAAAAGCAGTAAGTGTATTAGGAACTGTAAATGCAACTATTGGTGGTTTAGGACCAAATGAAGACCAAGAAGGAAACTCTGTAGTAGGAACTAAAGGAGAGGTAATCAGAGCTTTAGGTATGGATAAATTACCTACATTAATAATAGAGGCTATGATTTACTCTGGATTCTCTAAGGGATTAACAGAGAATACTTATTTCGTAAGAGGAGATAAGGAAGATGATAATATAGTTGTAGTAGAAGCAGTTGTTAAGGCAGCAGAAAAATGTGGAATTCCAATGAGATATCATGAAACTGGAATGAAAAGAACAAAAGAAGCATTAAGAAATAATACAAGATTAGTAGCTGATAAAATAATCGCTTTAGGAGAAAAACTAAAGACTGCTGAAACTTCAGAGGAGAAAGTAAATACAATAGCTGAATTAGCAGTAGCAGTGAGCCAAGATTGTGGAGGAATTAGTTTTATGACTAATGAATTACATGAGGAGATTGGTGGAGCTGGAATGATTAAGAAAGTTGCTGCTGTAATTAATCTTGTAACTACAGATGAGTATTTCAAAGAGAATCCAATTCCATACTTAACAGATGAAGAGCTAGAAAGATATTTGAATTTAGTATTGGAAAGTGTAAATCAAGTTTTTGAAAGATTAGATGAAGCCAATGCAATCATAAATTCATAGTATAAATTCAAGTCAGGTAACCTATCTAGGTTACCTGATTTGATAAAAAGGGGGAAGTTATGGAAAAAGATGGAAAAAAATTAAATGGTTTAGGATTAATTCCTATGATTTTATTTATAATTATTTATTTAGGAAACGGGATAATAACGGGTAATTTGAAAAGTATGCCAGTGGAAGTTGCCTTCTTAATAAGTGCTTTTGTTGCCTTATTTATAAATAGAAAGGTAAAGTTTACAACGAAAGTAGAAACTTTCTGTAAAGGTGGAGGAAATCCAAATATCATTTTGATGTCTTTGATTTTTATTCTAGCTGGAGTGTTTTCTCAGATTTCAAAGGATATGGGAGCTGTTGATTCAGTTGTAAACTTTGGATTATCAATTTTCCCAAGTAAGGTTTTAGTACCAGCAATATTTATAATCTCTTGTTTCTTATCTTTGGCAATAGGAACATCAGTTGGAACAATAGTAGCTTTAACACCAATAGCCATAGGACTTTCAGAGAGCTCAGGAAATCCATTAGGTCTATGTTGTGCAGCTGTATTAGGTGGAGCAATGTTTGGAGATAATTTATCAATTATATCAGATACTACAATTGTTGCTACAAAGACTCAAGGTTGTGAGATGAGAGATAAGTTTAATGCAAACTTCAAGTTGGTATTAGGACCAGCAATTATAAGTACAATACTATTCTATGTATTTAGTACTCCTACAATAGTAGTTGAGAATGCTGTATATGAATATAGCCTATTGAAGATGTTACCATATGTGTTGGTATTGATAGCAGCTTTAATGGGAGTAGACGTTTTTATAGTTCTATTTTTAGGAATTTTAACTTCAGGAACTATAGGATTACTACTTGGAAGTTTTTCGTTGGGAGATTTAATTCTTGCATCTTCTAAAGGAATACAAGGGACAGGGAAAATAGTTATAATAGTTATTTTAGTAGGTGGAATTATAGAACTAGTAAAACTAAATGGTGGACTAGAATATGTTATCCACAATATAAAAAGTAGAGTTAAGAAGAAAAGAGATGCTGAAGTTTGGATAGGAATTTTAGTTCTTCTAATAGATATCTGTGTAGGGAATAATACTATAGCAGTTGTATCAGCTGGTCCTATTGCTAAGGAGATATCAGATGAATATGAATTAGAACCTAAAATAGTAGCTAGTATATTAGATACCTTTGCTGCTGGAATCCAAGGGTTACTACCTTATTCAAACCCAATGCTTGCAGTATTAGGAGTAGCAACAACAGTTTCAGCTGTAGAAGTAATAAAGTATAATTATTATAATGTATTAATGATTGTAGTTACGTTTATAGCTATATTTATAAGAAGTAGAATAGCAGAGAAAAAGGCCAATATTATAATTAATTCATAAAACAAACAACAAAGAGGACGGAGTGATAAACCGTCCTCTTTTGTTATATCAGTATCTTATATAGATATAAATTAGACTTAGAATAGTAGACTGAGCAACTACGATAGCTCCCCACTTAAAAAACTCTTTAAAAGAGATATCAATTCCCCCTTTTTTAGCAACTGAAGCTCCTACTATATTAGCAGCAGCCCCAACTATTGTCATATTTCCACCTAAACATGCTCCCAATGATAGAGACCACCACAATACTTGAGTATCTCCTTGAAAGTTTGGAATAATCTCCAAAAGTATCTTTCCAAAAGATAAAGTGTGTGGAATGGATCCTACAATTGGAGATAAGATAGTTGAAAGTATTAAAATTAATCCTGAAGTAATTTTAAGATGTCCATCTGTAAAGTATATTAAATATTCAGAAAGTTTACTAATAATTCCAAGATTTTCTATTCCATCTACTAAGACAAATAATCCACCAAAGAAAAATAGAGTATCCCATTCAACCTTAGCAAAAACCTCTTCAGGTTTCTTATTACTTAAAAATATTAAAATAGCAGCACCAATTATAGCTATAATAGCAAGTCCAATGTGAGTGAAACTATTTGTTAAAAATCCAAGAATTACTCCGGCAAAGACAATTATAGACTGTACTAGAAGTTTTTTGTCAGTAATAGTTCTTTCAAGACTTAACTCCATAATACCAGCTTTTAACTCATTAGAAACTTGTAATTTATTTCTTAAATACAGTACAGCACTAATAAGTAAAACTGCCATATTAATAATAATAAAAGGAGTCAGATTAAATATAAATGAGTTGAAATCTAATCCACTTAAGCTTGCTATAATAAGGTTAGGAGGGTCTCCAATCATAGTAGCTGTTCCTCCAATATTTGAAGCAAATATCTGTAAAAGAACAAAGGGCTTAGGATCAACTTCCAATCTTTTAGCCAGAAAAATTGTTACAGGAACAACTAATAAGATAGTTGTAACGTTATCTAAAACAGCAGAAAAAATAGCAGTAACAATAGAGATTAGAACTAATATTTTCACTGGATTTCCCCTAACCATCTGAGCTATTTTAATAGCTACCCATTGAAAGATTCCTGTTTCTGACATAATCTCTACTATGAGCATCATTCCAATAAGTAAAAATATTATTTCTAAGTTGTATCCAATAGTTTCTAGTGCCTCTTCTTCTGTAATGATTTGAAGTAGAACCATAAGGGCACCACCAATCATGGTAACAATAGACTTTGGATGTTTTTCAGTAATGATAAAGTAAAAAGTAATAAGGAATATTACTATACCCAAAATAAGTTTAAGTAGTTCCATAAGTTCGCCACCTTTTTGATAAGATTGAAATATATTTGATTATATTGTACAGTATCATTATATATCTTAAAATTAAAAGTGTAAAATATTTTTTTAAAAATGTGATATAAAAAATAAAAAAGTTTTATTTATTGTATAAATTAAAGAGAGATTTGATATAATGAATACCAAATCTCCCTTTAATATATAGTTAGGTTTTATAATAGGAAACTACTTAACAGCTATAACTTCTATTTCAACTTTTACATCTTTTGGAAGTCTAGCTACTTCTACACATGCTCTAGCAGGTTTTACATCTCCTAAATACTCATTGTATACTTCGTTGATTGCAGTAAAATCGTTCATATCTTTAATAAATACTCCTGCTTTTACTACATCCTTCATTGAGTATCCAGCAGCTTCTACTATTGCTTTTACATTTTCTAAAGATTGTCTAGTTTGTTCTTTAACATCTTCAGATACTAATGTCATTGTCTCTGGCACAAATGGAATTTGTCCTGATACAAATAACATTCCATTAGCCTCTATAGCTTGTGAATATGGTCCTAAAGCAGCAGGGGCTTTTTCTGTATGAATTACTTTATTCATCTTCTCTCTCCTTTATAATATTTATATAATAATTTTACCAAATTCCTAAAATATGTTGAATTACTAAACTTACAGTTGTTATTCCTACCCAACAAGAGAATCCCATTAATATAGGTTTGCCACCAGTTTTAACTAATTTTATAATATTAGTATTTAAACCGATAGCACACATAGCCATTACAATAAAGAATTTACTTAAAGTCTTTAATGGAGAGAATACATCAGAATCTACTCCAAAAGATACAGCTACAGTAGTTATTATTGAAGCAGCTACAAAGTATAGTATAAAAAATGGAAATATTTTTTTCATATCTACTTTTTTACTAGAAACATTGTTTTTAGTAGATTTAACAGCTAAGAATAGTGTTATTGGAATAATAGCTAGTGTACGTGTTAATTTAACTGTAACAGCTTTATCTAAAGTAGCACTGCCTAATCCATAGATAGTGTCCCAAGTTGCAGCAGCAGCAGTAACTGAAGAAGTATCATTTACTGCAGTTCCAGCAAAGATTCCAAAAGCTTCTCCTGAAGTAGTTGAGAATCCAACAAAAGAACCAAAAGCTGGGAAAATAAGAGCTGCTAAAACATTGAAAAAGAAAATTACAGATATAGCTTGAGCTACCTCTTCATCATTAGCTTCTATAACTGGGGCGGTAGCAGCAACTGCTGAACCACCACAGATAGAAGAACCAACACCTATAAGTGTAGATATTTTAGTTGGAATATTTAAAACTTTTTGTAAAAAATAAGCAATTAATAATGATGTTGCTATTGTAGATATAATTATTGGAAGTGATTGAACACCTGTTTCTAATACTACAGATAAGTTTAAACCAAACCCTAAAAGAATAACTGCATATTGTAGTATCTTTTTAGAAGTGAATTGTATTCCTTTTTGATAAGGAGCTTTGTTTTTAATGAAGTGAGTAATAATCATTCCTAATAAGATTCCAAAAACAGGTCCTCCAATAATAGGGAAGTGTTTCCCTAGAATCCAAGCTGGAATTGTTAATATTAAAACTAATATTATTCCTGCTAGATTATCTTTTATTGACTTTACCATATTCTAAATAAGTCTCCTTTTTTAGATTTATTATTTAACTTCATCTTTATCTTTTAACATTACATCTGTATATGCATATAAT
>DXSD01000100.1 GCA_019410665.1 Fusobacterium sp. | reverse complement strand
CCCTGTTAATATAAAAGGAAATACAGGAGCTCAAGGTCAAGACGGGAATGATGGACAAAATGGGGAGAATGGAGTTGATGGAGTTGGTATTCAAGAAATTAGACCTAAAGAATCAACAGCAGAAGGAAATATATATACTATTTATCTAACAAATGGAATAACTTATGATTTCACAGCACCTAAAGGAGAAACAGGTCCTCAAGGACCTGATGGTAGACAAGGTCCAGAAGGTCCAGCTGGACAAAGTGCTTTCAATAAAGATGGACACATTGAGTACACTATCAACGGAGTAAAAATTGAAGAATGGATAGAGGTGTAATATGGCTAAGAAACATGTAGGAAATGAAGTTTTAGAAATATATACAGATTCATCATTAGTGCCTAAACCTCGTAAAATAATTAAATTTGAAGATGGAAGTTTCGGGTATATAGGACTAACTCAAGATTTAAGTTCTCCGTTTGCTAGTAAGAAAAGAGTGAAAATAGATGGTGTAGTATATGCTGAATTGTTAGAAAATATTGTAAAAATTTTATCGGTAACAAGAGATGAAACAACCCCTGACCCAGCATTAACTTATTCAGAGGAGGTGTTAGTGTAATGAAAATTACAGCATATAAACCCGATATATCTCAGGAATATTCTAATCCTTTTAAAGAGAATAATATTTATCCTTTCTCTAAAATAGGAAGAGTTATTGTTGACAAAGATACTGGAGAAATAAAACGTTGGTGTGGAGAATTAGATAGCAACTATGACATAGATGGTAACCCAATTAATCTCGATATGGAAACAGAGGAAGTTATGGTACATATACCAGCTTTCTATTGCAAGAGAACTTGGGAAGGAGAAGTACTTACAGATAGTATATTGACTAAAGTACCAGATATTTTAGAATATCAAGGATATGAAGTACACCCAGCATTTGTTAGAGCTGATGGAAGTATTAGAGAGTATGTATTAGTAGGAGCTTTCTTAGGAACAGTTGTAAATAATCAGTTGAGAAGCACCGTTAAAAATGTCACACCCCAAAATATGAAAACCATTTCAGCATTTAGAGATTTAGCTAGACAGGGTAGAAATATTAATTTCAATATTATGACTTTAGATATTTTTAATGCTATACAGCTATTATATAAAATATCATTTCAAAATTTAAATTCTCAAAACGAATTGGGAAACAGTACTATGAGTTATATAAAAATTTCAACAACAATGTCTCTAGGAAATAGAAGTGGTTATTTAGAAGATAATAGCCATGTATCATTATTCGGAATAGAAAGTATATATGGATCGAAATGGGAGTTTTTAGATGGTGTCGTAATTAAGAGTAGTGATGACGGAATTTATTACACTAATGATATTTCTAAATTTGGATATTTAGATGAGTACATAAAATTGAGTGACACAGTTACTATTATGAATGGTGTAGGAGTAATGAAAGGTGTTAGCAGTAAAACATCTATATACAATTTTCCAAAAGAATTAGAGCTCGAAGATTATAATATTTATTATTGTGACTATATACAAGGATATAGAAAAAACGGTCAAAATAAAGCATTATTAAAAGGAAGAAGCTGGTCTAGCGATGTAACAACAGTAGGATTATTTTCTTTGTCTGAAGTATTGAACTATACATATTATGACTACTCTTCATCAGCCAGACTTTGTTATCTACCATAGGAGGTTAAAATGTACACAATAGATTTAGAAAACAGAAGAATAATAATTACAAATGAAAAAACTAGAAATGTTCAATACATTAATGAATTTGACAGACTAGAAAGAAAATTCTTACCTAATACTCAAGATACTTATGAATGTGAACTTGTTCTACTAGAAGTTGATGTTTACGATGATAATTTTGAAGTTATAGGAAAAGAAACTAAAGCTTTTGCTAGAAGGGTAGGTAATACAAACTGGTTAATGGAGTTTGTTGAGGAAGAATATAACTTATAAGGAGGTATATAAATGAGATATTTAATAGTAGTAGTGATATTAATGTTATGTTCTTGTAGTGCTAGACAGATAAATGGAAGAGAGCAGACGTTCACAGAGTATGTTATATTAAATGAATATTCTTATGAAGGAATGAGTAAAGATGATTGGGACAATCAACCTTCTGATAATTTTCCTGGACTAAGACTTATTAAATGGTTTGGAGCGGAGGAGATAGATATGCAAAGATTCATCACAATAGAAGAGTATGAGATTCTAGAAGAGGAAAACAAACAAAAATATGAATTAATATATTTAGATACTGAAACTAAGTGTATACCATATGGATATCAATTAAAATCATAGGATAATATTAGTCGCCTAAGTTTTTTTAGGGGTCTTAAAATCAATTTTACGAGGTCGTTTTTTGAAAATATCAGATACAACGGATAAAAAAGGAGGAATATAATGAAAATCAAAGATATAATTCCTAATATTAATCCTATTACCGCTATGCAAGCAATTGCATTAAATGAGGTAGGAGATAATCCAAGAGCTCCATATAGATTTAGCTATGCTGGAGGAAAGAGTGGTTACAGTTTTGGAAGATCTCAATTTGATGTAACAGCAAATCCTGCGGCTAGAAAGTTTTTAGAGAAAATAGGATTCAGTGATGAAAATATAGAAAGGCTATTAGCATTAGATCCAGAGATAACTGATTTAAGTAATATGCTGGAAAATCATAAAAAAGAGATTGATGACTTAGATTTATCTCATATAAAGAGTAGTATAGAATATCTATCTACTCTCATTCCAGATATTGAGGTAAGGGATAGTGAAACATTCGTTCATCTTTTGGATTACCACAACCAACTTTTCTTGAGCTATAATGGACAGATGCATAAATGGCTTAAAGAAAAAGGGGAAACTATAACTCCAGAGATGATATTAAAATTCAAGCTTAATCAAAAGTGGGGACAAATAAATCCTCAAGATGTTAAAAGAAGATACAATAACATTAAATGTTATTGGAATAAATAATTTAAAAGGAGGGATAAAATATGAAAGATTTTATCATCAACAATGCAGAAATTTTAGGAACTATTGCAGTATTTTTTATTGGCCTATTTTTACCTAATCCTAAAATATTTTCAGTAGGAAAAAAAGTGGGAGAAAAAATTCCTAAGAAATTAAGAGAGGAGCTAGCTGATAAGATTGATTCATTTGAGCAAGGCTTAAGATGTAAAGAAGTAAATGGAGATGGATCCGTAACTTCAAATGAGCAAATAAGTGAGGGGGTATCTAAACTCAAAATAGATTTGGGTTTGGAGGAGTCAAATTTAAAAAACAAGGTTTAGAGATAAGTATAAATCCTTGGGAACATAAAACTAATCTAATTAAACTAAAAGTATATAGAAGAGCTAACTCTATTAGAGAGCTCTTCTGGTTCTAAGGAGGAATTATGCCTGAATTAACTAATAAAATAGTAGGAGGGTTAATAGGATTAGCCTTTACGGCATTAACTGGATTTACTAGCTGGTTATGTTTTAGTGTTGCTAAACACAATGAAATTATAATCAATCTTGAAGGGAAAATAAAAACAACAGAGGACAAAGTCAACGAAATGAATAAAGACTTTGATAAATTAGGAGATGTTTATGTAACTAGAAGAGAATTTACAGTTATAGCAGATAATCTTAATACTACATTAAAGAGAGTAGATGATAATATATTGAAATTAACTGAGAAATTTTATGAAAATCAAGGGAAAAAATAAGAATTTTGTATATCAAAATAGGTGTGAAATTTGTACTAAAAAATTAATACCTGTAAAAACTCTAGGAAATACAAAATTTCAAAAAGATTAGAGGTTGGTTACACGTTGGTTACACTTTATCATTTTATGATAGAAAAAATCTCCAAAAAACGATAAAGAAGCCCCTTCGGCCTCAGGACTTCTTTATACGTAGAAATTAAATAGTAAATACTTTACAGAAGTAGAAACAACAGTTAGTGCAACAGGAAAATCTTTAGGAATTAAAAATATTCCTACTAAGGAAGAAAAAAATTATATCCAATATACTGCAAGTCGTATGGATTACATTAGAGAGCTTTTAGGAGTACCTCTTATAGTTCTTAGTTGGTTTAGATGTGAAAAACTGAATAAGGCAGTCAAAGGAAGCCCTACATCAGCTCATAGATTTGGATTAGCAGTAGATGTTCGTAGCAATAAGATAACTTCAAAAGAAATTTATGAAAAAGCTCTCCTATTAAAGAAAGAAGGGAAAATTCAATTTGACCAGTTGATTTATTACCCTAAAAATAATTTTGTACACTTTGGATTCAAGTTAGATAAAGCACAAGAAAGAGGTATGAGTTGGATAAATAAATAAAGGAAGGGGAAAACTATGCCTAAAATAATAGCTTTAATAGGAGTTTGGGGAAATAAATTACTTGATTTATTTTTAAAAAAAGCAAAGAGTGGAGAAAAACAACAAGAAATTGAAGTAAAAAAAATAGATATATTTTCTAAAGTATTGGCATTTATTTTTCTAGGAGTATTTTTAATGTGTATATTATCCTCTCTAATTTCAAGTCTTGAGATAACTCCTTACTGGTTTGATGTCTTTGATAAATTTTTAAATTATTTATTACAAGGGGGATAAATGGAAGAAATTACTAGAATAACAGGAGATTTTTTTATCTTGTTGTGGGAAGTCTTTAAAATATTAGGAAATGGAGTAGCTTGGGGATTTGGCATTCTAGTAACTTTTATTTTTTTTGTTACTGGGGGGCAGGATGAAGCTATGACAGTTTTATTAATATTAATGGCTGTAGATTATATTTCAGGAGTAATAAAAGCTTTTATTACTTGCACTGCAAATAGTAAAGCAGGAATAATAGGATTTTTAAAAAAAGTAATGATAATATTGGTAATAGTTTTAGCATATCAATTAGATACTTTATTTGCAGGGAAAATGGCTATAAGAACATTAGCAATAGGTGTATTTATATCAAATGAGGGGCTATCAATTTTAGAGAATGCATCTTTGTGTGGTTTACCTATTCCAGAGAAAATAAAAAATGTATTAACACAATATCAAGAATATAAGAAAAAATAATATAAAATAAAAGCCTAGTTTAACTAGGCTTTTTTCTAACCTTCTATTGCTACATATCTAGCATATTTATTTCCATAAGTATAAACTACGATTTTAGTAGCTCCATCAGTTACTCTCACAGCTGTGAAAACTTTTTCTTGTTCTAACCAGTCACAAGTATTTATTAAAAAATCTTGAGCTTCAAAAAAATCACTAGTAAATTTCTTGAATTCTTTAATTGAAAGTGTTACAGTTTTTATAATAGCTACATTTTCTTCTTCAACATATCTTTCATCTTTGACTCTTTCTTTATATTCTTTTAAATCCTTAACTTTTGAAATAAATTTTAATTTTTTAATTTCCATTTTCGATCACTCCTCTTATTTCTATTCTTAGGTTGTGTGTATATTACCTTACTATTCAGTTAATTACAAGTTATTTATAAAAATATAAAATAAAAGTTAGTGGATAGCCACTAACTCTTTAAAGTTGCTTTTACTTTTAATGAAATACTTTTTATTTTCCCAGATGATGAATGATTGAATTCTTCATCAATCGAATAACTTTCAAAAATATTTATTTGAGCTAAATTATCTCCTAAAAATTTTATTACTGTTTTTAAAGTTGTATCACAGAACAACTCAAATTCTTTGCAACTCATTTCAATATAGTTTTCTAGTTCGTTACTCAATTCTACTTCAGTAATAAGATAAAGGCTTCCATTTTCATATTGTCTTTGTGTTTTTGATAAGAAACAATCAAACATATCATCTGCAATTTCAAAAATTTTTGTTAAATTTTCTTTTCTTTTTTCTATGTTTTTATACATAATATCCTCCTCTTTGACTTTACTAAGTCTTGTATTTCTTAGGCTGTGTGTATATTAACTTAATACTCCATTAATTGCAAGTTATATTAAATATTTATTTGACGAGAATAAATATATATATTATACTTAATATATATTGATATTTTGAGATTTATAATGGTGTGTACAAATTCTTGTCAGTTTAGAGATAACTTAAAAATGTTCCTGCGTTTTCTAATTATTCTAAAGAGGAAAAATTTCAAAAAGAGTTAGCTGCTGCTAAGAAAGTTTTTGATCTTTTACCTGAAGAGCAAAATTTAGAATTTTTTAAACTATGGTTAGAGTTTGAAAATATGGAAACTAATGAAGCTAAATTTGCAAATGTTTTTGATAGATTCCAAGGATTTATACAAAATCTTTCTTCTGATGGACATACATGGAAAAAATGGAATGTAAATAAAGAAATGGTTTTAAGAAGATTAGAGCCATTAATTAAATATGCACCAAAACTTTATGAAGAGTTTATTGCTGTTGAAATAGAAAAGTATGTAGCTAAAGGAATTATAAAATAGTGTACTTGTAAAGTAAGAAAAAGTATCATATAATATACATATAATTAATAGCTTTTGGAGGGGTTTATGGGATTATTTTCTATATTTAGTAAAAAGAATATTGAGTCTGTCTCT
>DXSD01000010.1 GCA_019410665.1 Fusobacterium sp. | reverse complement strand
TCCCCCCACTACTATTAAATCATTTTTTTGAAGGACAATCAAGTTATTGTTGACATAGAAATATTCTTATGATAAAATTAACAAAATATAAAATCCATAGAGAGAGATTGAAGGACAGGCCTTATGATATCTCAGCAACCTACTGTAACCAGTGTGGTGCTAATTCCTGATAGATGGTAAATTAAGAAAAAAATCACTTCTTTTATCTATCAGATAGAAGAAGTTTTTTTATTATAAAACATGGAGGGAAAAATGAAAATAGCAGAACTTTTTAAAGAGAAACAACCAACTATATCCTTTGAGGTATTTCCACCAAATAAGTTATATACTTTAGAGAAAGTTTATGAAGTTATAGATGAGTTATCTTTATTAAAGCCAGATTTTATGAGTGTAACCTATGGTGCTGGTGGGAGTACTAGGGGAAATAGTGTAGATATAGCTTCTAAAATAAAAAATATAAATGGAATAGAAGCTTTAGCACATCTAACTTGCATAGGAGCTAAAAAGATAGAAATAGATGGAATATTAAATGAATTAAAGGAAAAAAATATAGAAAATATTATGGCTTTAAGGGGAGATAAACCTTTAGATGGAGAGGTTATTAATGGCGATTTTGAGTATGCTAATGAGTTGATTGAACATATCAAAAGAAGAGGAGAATTTTCTATTGGAGGAGCTTTCTATCCAGAGGGACACCAAGAAACTAATGATTTGTTAGACTTATTTAACTTAAAAAGAAAGGTAGAGGCTGGAACAGATTTTTTAATTTCACAGATATTTTTTGAAAATGAGAAGTTCTATGAATTTAAGGAAAAATTAGATAAATTAAATATAAAAGTTCCCTTAGTAGCTGGGATAATGCCAATAACAAATGGAAAGCAGATTAGAAGAATAACTTCTATGTGTGGGTGTAGTATTCCAGAGAAATTAAAGAGGATATTAGATAGATATGAGGATAATCCTGTTGCTATGAGAGAGGCTGGAATTGCTTTTGCTATGGAACATATAGTAGAGCTTATAGCAAATGATATAGCTGGAATACATATATATACAATGAATAGAATAGAAGCATCAAGAAAGATAATGGAGAATATAGGATCTATTTTGAGAAAGAGAGATGAGAAAAGTGAATTTTAAAGAGGAATTGAAAAAAAGAATACTAGTTTTAGATGGAGCTATGGGAACAGTTATACAGAAGTATAATCTAAAAGAAGAGGATTACAATGGAAAAAAAGGTTGTAATGAGATACTTAATATAACTAAAAAAGATATAGTAAGAGAGATACATAGAAAATATATAGAAGCAGGAGCAGATATAATTGAAACTAATACTTTTAACTGTAACGAGATATCACTAGAAGAGTATGGCTTAGGAGATAAAGTATACGAATTAAATTTTTTAGGAGCAAAATTAGCAAAAGAGGAAGCTCAAAAAATAGAGAAGAGAAAAATCTATGTAGCTGGCTCAATAGGACCTACAAGTAAAACTTTAACAGTACCTACTGGGAAAAATCCATATGATAGAGGTTTAGAGTTTGATCAGTTGAAAAAAGCTTATAAAGAGCAGATAAAAGGGCTTATAGATGGGGGAGTAGATCTTTTACTTATAGAAACAATCTTTGATGGATTAAATGCTAAATGTGCAGTTATAAGTGCTGAAGAGGTTATGGAGGAGAAGGGTATAAAACTTCCTGTAATGATATCAGCAACTGTAAATAAAGAGGGAAGAATTTTCACAGGACAGAGTATAGAATCATTAATAGTAGCTATTGATCGTGAATTTATTGTTTCTTATGGATTTAACTGTTCTTTTGGAGCTAAAGAGTTAATTCCTCTAGTAAAAAGATTGGAAAAGTTTACACTAAAACCAATATCACTATATCCAAACGCTGGATTACCCAATGAAAACGGAGAGTATTTAGAGACACCAGAGATAACAGCTAACTATTTAAAAGAGCTAGTTGATGAGAGAAAAGTTAATATTTTAGGTGGATGTTGTGGAACAACCTTTGAACATATAAAAGAGATAGCTAACTTAGTAAGAGGAAGAGCACCTAGAGAGTTTAACTTAGATTTTAAATTAAAAAATCTATTTTCAGGAAATGATATATATGATTTTACTGATAGTTTTACAAAAATAGGTGAAAGAAATAATGTAGCTGGTTCAAGGATATTTAAAAATCTAATAGCAGAAGGTAACTATATAAAAGCTTTGGAAATTGCATCTAATCAAATAGAAAATGGAGCTAAGATCATAGATGTAAATATGGATGATGGGTTACTTGAGAGTGAAGTTGAAATGGAAAGATTTTTAAGAGTTATTCAAAATGATAGGGCAGTTTCTAAGGTTCCTATTATGATAGACTCTTCTGACTTTAAAGTGATAGAGAGAGGTTTAAAAAATATAGCAGGAAAAGGGATAGTAAACTCTATAAGCTTAAAAGAGGGAGAAGAGGAGTTTGTAAAAAAGGCTAAGATAATAAAAAAATATGGCTTTGCAGTAGTAGTTATGGCCTTTGATGAGAGAGGACAGGGAGTAAGTTCTGAAAGAAAGATAGAGATTTGTAAAAGATCCTATGAAATTTTAAAAAAATTAGGATATGAAGATAGTGATATTCTCTTTGATTTAAATATATTAGCTATTGGAACAGGAATGGAAGCAGATAGATATAATGGAAGAGAGTTTTTAATAGCTTGTGAATGGATAAAGAAAAACTTTAAAGATGTAGGAGTAGTTGGAGGACTTAGTAATCTATCTTTTGCCTTTAGAGGAAATAATCTATTAAGAGCTGGAATACACCAAATATTTATAGAGTTAGCAAAGGAAAAAGGGCTTAATTTTGCTATTTTAAATCCAAAGGAGAAGATGCCAGATTTACATTTAGAGGAGAAAAATTTAATAAAGGAGCTAATATTTGGAGAAGAGGAAAGCTTAGATAAAATCTTTAAAATGAAGATTCTTGAGAAAAAAGAGGAGAAGATAACAAAGATTCTTACTTTAGAAGAGAGAATTGAAAATGCCTTGATAAAAGGTGGAAGTAGCGAGTTTGAAAAAGATATAGAAGAAGCTTTAAAAAAATATAAACCTTTAGAGATAATACAAAATATTTTAATGGTAGCTATGCAAAAATTAGGAGAGGACTTTGAAAAGGGAGAGGTATATTTACCACAATTGATTCGTTCATCAGAGGTCATGAATAAAGCAGTTGAAATTATAACTCCATACTTAGAGAAAGAGGAAAAATGCGAAAGTAGAGGAAGAGTAGTAATGGCTACTGTAGAGGGAGATGTTCATGATATAGGAAAAAATATAGTGGGAACTGTATTAAAGTGTAATGGATACGAAATAATAGATGTAGGAGTTATGGCAAGTAAAGAAAAAATATATAGTGCTGTAATGGAGAATAAAGCAGATGTAGTTACTCTAAGTGGACTAATAAGTCCTTCATTAAAAGAGATGGAAAAAGTTTTAACATATTTTAGAGAGCAAGGAGAAGAGATACCTATTTTAATAGCAGGAGCTACAACTTCATCACTACATACAGCTTTAAAATTAGAACCTCTATATCCAGAAAAAACTATACATGTAACAGAGGCAATTGATACTTTACAAAGTGTAAATTCCATATGTTCAGAGGAAAAAGAGATATTTTTAAAGAGAAAAAATAGAGAATTAAAAGATATAAAAGAGCTATATGAAAAGAATAGAATAGAAAAGTTAGAGGAGCAGGAGGAAGATTATAGCTATGAAACTATTGCTCCTAAAAAAATAGGAGAGGAGTATCTTGAGATAGAGTTAGAAAAAGTAGAGAGATATATAAATTTAGATATTTTACTTCACACTTTAAAAGTAAAAGGGAGCAAAGAGGAGCAAAAAGTTTTAGAGGATATAGATTTCTTGCTTAAAAAATTAAAAGAGGAAGATAGAAAGTTAAAAGCTGTATATGGGGTATTTCCATGTAGAAAGATAGCTGGAAAATTGGAATTAGAGGGAAGAGTTATTGCAAAAGAGGAAGATTATATATGTAAGTTTTTAAATGCAGAAGATTATTTAGGAGCTTTTGCTATTACTTTTAAAAGTGATTTACAACTAAAAGAGGAATATTACAAGATACTTGAACAACTTTTAGCAACTAGAATAGTAGAAGCTGGAGGGGAGTATTTAGAAAGATTTGTAAGTGAAGAGAATTGGAAAGTAAAGATAAGACCTGCTATTGGATATCCTACTTTACCAGAACACTCTTTAAAAAAGGAGATATTGAAACTTTTAAAAGGAGAGAGAACAGGAATAGAGTTAACTAATAATTACGCTATGTTACCACTAAGTAGCATATGTGGCCTATATCTTGCTAATCCTAAAAGTAGATATAAAAACTAAAAATCTTATTTTTGTAACTGAATTGCCATAAAAAAGTATTATACTTAAGACATACTAAATCTTTCCCCAAGATATTTTATATAGATATAACCTAAAAAAGGACTCATTTTTATGGGTCCTTTTTTGGTATTTTAATTTGTGAAAAAAGTGATGAAAAAATGAATTTAAAAAGATGAAAACAGAATGAAAAAACAATTTAATCTCATGAAAAAATCAATAATACATGCTAGACTTAGTTATAAGTAAAGTTATAAGAATGCTAATCCTTATAATTATCTTAGCCAGAATACATTATATAGATGATAATCGAATATTCTCCCAAACACTATTTAGATTATCATCTCTAGCAAATAACTGTTTAACAGTTTATATAAATAGATACTAGGGGGTATTTTTATGAGAAAATCAATGTTATTAGTAGGTGCATTTTTAACAGTTGCAGCTATGGCACAAGCTAAAGAAGTTGTACCAGCTCCTGTAGTTGTAGAGGAAGCTCCTGTACAAATTGTAGAGAAAGAGGTTATAGTTTACAGAGACAAAGAAGAAGGATTCAGACCAAATGGTTATGTAGATTTACAATACAGATACTATGGAGATACTGAAGGAAACGGATTAGGATATAAAGCTGGAAATGATGGATGGAATAAAAATAATAATTATTCAAGAATTCAGCTTCAAGGAAATATCAATATGACTGAAAATCAATCTTTAGAGTACAGAGTAAGATCTTACAACTCTTTAGATGAAAGTGAAAAAGCTGGAAGTAAATCAAATGGAACTGAAACAAGATTAAGATATTTCTATGATCATGGATATTTAGGAAATTCTAAGATTAATTTAACATCAAGATTACACTATCAAAATGATGCAGATACTTCTAATCAAACAGTAGAATATCAAGCAAGATTTGATTTTGCTGACTACATGTTTGATAATAATTTTGTAAAAACTGACTACTTTGTGTTAGCACCAAAATATGCATATACTTGGGGAGATGACAATAGTTCAGATTATGATAACCAATTAGGAATTGATTTATATAGTTTACATACTTTACCATGGGGATTCTCAACAGAATTGAATATTTATACATTCCAACATTTTTATGGAGCTGATAGATATTTTGAAGGATTAGATAAAAAAGAAGATACAAACTTTACAGTAGATGTAGAATGGTATTTATATAATACTACTAATCTTTATACAAATGGAAACTTCTCAATAGATTTTGGATTTGAAGGTGGATTAGAGGCATATGGAGCATATCAACAATATGGTTCTTCTGGAACACCAGTACATAATGGTAAATATGAAGAAGAATATGGAAATTCTTTAACACCTGAAGAGAAAGTAGAACCTTATGGAGTAGGAGAAGGAGATTCAGAATATCAATTATATGTATTACCATATGTTCAAGCAAATTATTCTGTATCTGAAGATATGGTTGTTTACGTAGCAGCAGGAGCAGAATATAGAAACTGGGCAATAACAAACTCAAAATCAGCTTCTAACTGGAGATGGCAACCAACTGCTTGGGCAGGATTCAAAGCTACATTCTAATAGATGATAGCAATCCAATTTTAATTTATAGATTATCTTTATTGGAAAGAACCTTAACTTAATTGTTAGGGTTCTTTTTCTATTGTTATTATTTTTTAGTATTGAATATTCCAGAACCAATTACAAGTCCAAGAATAACATTTGTTAAAACAATACCCATAATAACTTCTACCATTACAAGAAATTGTCCAAGAGAGGTAAGAGGATAGATATCTCCATATCCAATTGTAGTGATTGTTATAAAACTAAAATAGATATGTTTAAAGTAAAATTCAAACTCTCCTAAAGTTTTAGGAATATTATTAAAAACTTGAACATCACTAAAAAAACTTAGGATAGTATAGAGAAGTCCAAAACTTATAGCAAGAGTTATATAGGTAGTTATAACTATTGTAATATCCCCAGAAACTATTTTTCTTCTCTGTTTTAAAAAATCTGTAAAAACATATTTAAGTAACATTACATGTGAAGCAATTAACAATAAAATATTTATAAAGGACAGAAAATAGAAAAAATATTTAAGTTCTCTATCTACTCTTGAAATACCTAAGGAAAAATTTGCGAAGGGAACTAATAGAAGATAGTAGAGAATTATACAAGTTGATTTTAAAGGACCATCTTTGAATAGAAAGTTTTTTTGTCTTAAAAATACAATGGGAAGTATTCCAAGAAATATTTTTATTGTACTTAGAAAAAGTTGAGAAAAACTTAACTCTAATTCACCAATCCAATGAGATATTATTGAAAAAATTATGGAAAGAAGCATAGCATAGCCTGAAATTTTAAAGAAATGGATAAGTTGAAATTTTTTATACTCTCTCATAAATTGTACCTCTTAGTAATAAAATTTATTTTTAAAGAGATTATATCATTTTTAGGTGAAAAATAAAAGTAGATAGTAGACAAAAGAAAAGTAATAAAATATAATAATAGAAACAATATCTATTCACAAATCAATCATATTTTTCATATATACTAAAGCGGTAAGTTAAAGAGAGTTTGGAGGATGAAATGAAAAGAATTTTAATAGTGGATGATGAAGAACAAATAAGAAATATTTTAAGAATGTATTTGGTAAGAGAGGGATATGAAATAGTTGAAGCTGAGGATGGAGAAAAGGGAATGAAACTTTTTTATGAAAAGCCCTTTGATTTAGTTATTTTAGATGTAATGTTACCTAAAAAAGATGGTTGGAGTATACTAAGAGAAGTAAAAAAATATACAGATATACCTGTGATAATGTTAACAGCAAGAGATGATAGTGAAGATGAGGTTTTTGGTTTTGAAATAGGGGCAGATGATTATATAACTAAGCCTTTTAATAATAAAGTCCTTTTAGCAAGAATAAAAGCTTTACTTAAAAAGAGTAATAATTATGTGGACTCAATAATAGAGATTGGAGATTTAACAATAAATGATAGCTCACATAGTGTAAGTGATTCTAAAGGAGAGATAGATTTAGCACCTAAAGAGTATGATCTATTACTATATTTAATAAAAAATAATAAGATAGCTTTAAGTAGAGAGAAACTTTTAAATGAAGTATGGGGATATGATTTTTTAGGTGATGATAGAACTATAGACACTCATATAAAAAATCTGAGAAAAAAAATAGGAAGAAACTCTATAAAAACTGTAAGAGGAATAGGATATAAATTAGACTTATAGTGAGGTAAAATTATGAAGAAGATATTCTATAAAATATTCATCTGTTTCTGTTTAGTTGCGTATCTTCCATTAGCACTTATATATATTTTTAACTTTTTTTATGTAGATAAATATATAATAGAAGAAAAGAAAAATACTTTGGTAAAAGTTGCAGAAACAATAGATGTAGAGAGACTGAAAAGGATAAAAAAAGAGGATATAGTATGGGGTAAAGAAAAAGATCAAGTTTATATAAGATATATAAATTTAAATGAAAGAAGTGGAAGTACAGATTTTTTTAAGTTTTTTAATAGAGCTGAAATGAGAGTAGATGTTAGAAATATGGCTTTAAATGAATATGATATAAAAACTGTAAAACTTTCATCCATAACAAATCACTTTTTCCTAATAAAGAAAATATCAGATTCAGAGATAATAACAGTTGTAGGAGAGATAATTGTTTCAGATATAGTTACAAGAATAATTCTAGGGATATATAAGCACTATACTTTTTATATAATTCCTATACTTTTATTGGGCTCATATATTGGAGCTAAAAAGTTTTCTCAACCAATAGAAACTCTAGAGAAGATATCCAATCAAATGTCAAATTTTAATTTTAGTGAAAAAATAGATATAAAATCTAAAAATGAGTTGGGAAGTTTGGGAAATAATATAAATAAGATGGCAAATCAATTGCAACAAAATATAATTGATTTAAAGGTACTAAATGAAAAGCTGAAGAAAGAGTTGAAAGAAAAGGAGAAACTATTAGAAACAGAAAAGATATTCATGAGAGCTATTGGGCATGAACTAAAAACACCAGTAGCTATAATAAATGGATATATTGAAGCTTTACAAGATGATATTATTGAAGAAGATAAGATAAAGGAAACTTATACAATTATATACAAAGAGGGAATGGCTATAAGTAAATTAGTTAAGGATATTAACTCTTATTTGAAGTTAGAATTTTATAATCTAGAAATTTTTTATGAAAAAGTAAGAATAGATGAATTTATAAAAGAGACTCTAGGGAAATATAGTTTAGATATAAAGCAAAGAGGAATAGAGTTAGAAGAGAAATATGTTCCTTTAGAGCTTGAAATGGATAAAGGACTTTTAGGAGTTGTACTAAACAATATCCTGACAAATGCTATAACATATGTCGATGAGAGAAAAAAAATATCTATAGAGTTGAATGGAGAGAGCTTAAGTATAAAAAATAGTTCTGATGAAATAGGAGAAGAGGCAATAGAAAAAATATTCAATCCTTTTTATAAGATAGATAAGTCTAGAAATAGGAAATATGGAGGAACTGGATTGGGATTATCCATAGTAAAAAATATTTTAGATACTTTAAATTTAAAGTATGATTTTAAATATGATAAAGATGCGAAAAATGTGGTATTTACAATAAAATTTTTATAAAAAAATATTGACTCTCAAGTCACTTTATAGTTTATAATAAATAGGTCAAGATAGGATAAAATTGGAGTTGAGAGAGTTGAATAAAAAAGATTTAATAGTATTTTCAACTAAAAAACTTATACTAGAAAGAGGATATAAGAATATATCTGTAGAAGATATTACCAAAGATGCTGGGATAGCTAAAGGAAGTTTCTATACTTATTTTAAAAGTAAGAACTTAGTAATAGACTATATTTTAGAAGAGTTTATAGTAAACTTAAAAAAAGATTTTAACATAGATAGGAGAATGACTTTAGCTAATACATTAAAAAAAATGGTAAAAGATAGGATAAAGTTAGATGATGAGAGGATAAAAGAGGAACTTTTCTTAGTCAATCTATTTAGGAATATAGCTTTATTGGATGAGAAAACTTTGAACTTATTAAAAGAGATTGAGACCTTAGTAGTAGGAAGGTTTGAAAAGATAATTTCAGTTTATTCAAAATCTATAAAGATTGATATGAAGGATATGAAATTTTATTCTAAAATGCTAAATAATATTGTTAGTAACTATAAAACTTTTAATCTATTTTTTTCTGAAAAAGATAATCAGTTTGTAAGAGATATAGAGGAAGTAAAAGAGAAATATAGAGCAGAGGATTTTGAAAGAAATATAGAAATAATCTCAGAAAGTATTTTAAAAATTTTGACATATTAGGAGGGAAATTATGAAGAAAACCTTAGGATTAATTTTAATGCTAAGTAGTACAGTTTTTGCAAGGGAGCTAACCCTAGATCAAGCTATTCAAATGGCATTAGATAATAGCAAAGAGATGCAAATATCTCAAAAAAGTGTGGAATCAGCTAAATTAAATGTAGGAGTAGCATTTAAAAATGCTTTACCAAGTGTAGTTTATAGTGGTTCATATAGCAGAACAGAATATGATAGAGAAATAATTAGAGAACAAAATCCGAGTAGAAGATTAATAGATGGAGAGACGAAAAAAGTACCAGCTAAAGGTGGATTTTCACAAAAGATAACTATATCTCAACCTATTTTTCAAGGAGGAGCAGTTTTAGGTGGGATTCAATATGCTCAAGCTTATAAGAGTACAGCAGATTTAATGTATTTAGGTGAGCAAAGAGATGTAAGATTAGAAACAATTCAAATCTATTCAGATATAGTAAAAAATGAGAAGGATTTAGAAGCTTTAATGTCATCTAAAGAGGAATTAAAAGCAACTTATGACAAACAAAAAGCTCAGTTAGATCTAAGACTTATAACTAAAGCTGATCTATTAAAAACTGAGTATTCTATGTTAGAGGTAGACTCTCAGATCATAGGAGTTCAAAATAAAATAACAGTACAAAAAGAGAATTTAAAATTAAAAATAGGAATTCCAAAAACTGAGGAGTTAACAGTTGTAGAGTTTGATGTTCCAATGTATTTAAGTAAAAATATAGATTTTGAAGCAGATATGTTACAAGCTCAAACAGCTAGTATAGATGCACTGATTGCTAGTAAATCAGTAGATATGGCAGAAGCTCAAAGAAAAGTAGCTAGAGCAGATATGTTACCTCAAGTTAGTGCTTTTGCAAGTTATGGAGTGGAGTCTGACAGAAGAAAATTTAATACAACTATGGATGATGCAGAGTGGAGAGGTGGAATTCAAGTTACTTGGAATGTATTTGAATTTGGAAAAAATTATGATAGTTATAGAGTAGCTAAGCTATCTCAAGAGCAAGAGGAGTTAAGAGAGAAAATATCTAAAGATAGTATAGATGTGAATTTAACTGATGCTTATCTCGAGTTAATAAGAATGGAAAAAGATAGAGATTCTAAGGCAAGAGCATTGGAAGCTGCTATGGAAAACTACAAGATGGACAAAGAAAAATATGCTGCTGGGTTAATCTCTACTGTTGATTTCTTAGCTTCAGAAACACAACTTAGAGAAGCTAAAGTTGGATACAATCAAGTAGTGATAGATTATCTATATGCTTTTGAAAATTATAGATCTAAATTAATTTAAAAAACTCAATAAAAACTAGATTATTAGGAGGAAGAAATGAAAAAAGCTAAATATCTACTATCTATATTAATGCTGATATTAGTAGGATGTGGAAAAGAAGAGGAGAAAAAGGTTATTGAAAAACCTGCAAAATATGTTGTAACTGAAGAGATAAAAACAAGAGAGATGAGCCAAGTTTTTAGATCTGATGCTGTGTTAGAACCTAAGGATAAAATTGATCACCAAACTGAAAAAGGTGGAACAATAGAGAAAATATTAAAGAAAAATGGAGATAAAGTTAAAAAAGGTGAATTAGTAATGGTACTATCTGATAGTGCTACTGAGTCAGCTTATTTTACAGCAAAAGCAAATTATGCTTCAAGTAAAGCTTCTATGGAAATAGCAAAGAATAATTATGAAAAATTTAAAAAATTATATGATGAGCAATTAGTTTCATATTTAGAGTATATAAACTATGAAAATAACTATATTAACGCTAAGGGAGCTTATGAATCAGCGAAAGCAAATTATGAATCAGCAAAATCTGATTATGATAAATTATATAGAAAAGCTGAAATAAGTGGAACAATAGGAAATCTATTTGATAAGGTTGGTAAAAAAGTAGCTGCAACAGATACAGTATTTACTGTTATTGATGATAGTTCAATGGAAACATATGTAGGATTCCCTGCAGAGTGGCTAGATGAAATAGATTTAGGTTTAGAAGTAAAAGTAGAAGTACCTGATATTAATAAGACTTTAACAGGAAAAATTGTAGAAATCAACCCAATAGCAGAAGCTGATACAAAGAAATTTAAAATTAAAGTAGCTATTGATAATAAAGATCAAGCTATAAAAGATGGAATGTACTCTTTTGTTACTGTACCTTCTGGAAAAATAGATACACTTTCAGTTAAAGATGAAGCTATATTTGTAAGAAACCTACTTTCATATGTATATAAAGTTGAAAATGGAGTAGCAACTAGGATAGAAGTTGAAACTGGAGCTACAAATTTACCTTATACACAAATAACTTCAAAAGAGTTAAAAGAGGGAGATAAAATAGTTGTAAAAGGTATATTTGGACTTGAAGAAGGAGATAAGGTAGAAGAGAGTTCTACAGCAAAATAATTAAGAGAAAATAATGAGGTGAAAATAGATGACACTAGCAGGTTTGTCAATACGTAGACCAGTTGCTACTACAATGGTTATGATTTCAATGATGTTTATTGGTCTAATGGCAATGTTTTCAATGAAATCGGAATTACTACCAAATATGGAGATTCCAGTAGTAACTATTAGTACTACTTGGAGTGGAGCAGTGGCTGAAGATGTAGAAACACAAATTACTAAAAAAATAGAGGAAATACTGCCTAATGTAGAGGGAATAGATAAGATTTCTTCAACTTCAACATTTGAGAGTTCTATGGTAGTGGTAGAATTTGATTTTGGTATAGATGCAGATGAAAAAACTACTGAGATTCAAAGAGAATTATCTAAAATAACAAATGAATTACCAGATGATGCTGGAACACCAATAGCAAGAAAGGTTGATGCAGGAGCAGGAAATCTTACAATGATAATGATGTTCTCGGCAGAAAATAGAAATGAGCTTAGTACATTTATAGAGGAGTATTTAACTCCAAAACTTGAAAGTTTAACTGGAATAGGACAAGTAAATGTATTTGGTAACCCAGATAAACAATTACAAATTCAATTTGATAGTGATAAGTTATCAGCTTATAATTTATCACCTGTAGAGTTATATAACTTAATAGCAATGTCTAGTAAAAATCTTCCTTTGGGAACTGTTCAAACTGGAACTAAAAATATAATTGCCAGATTTATGGGAGAATTAAACTATATTGATGAGTATGAAAATATGATAATTAAAAGTAATGGAAATACTCTAAAATTATCAGATGTTGCAGATATTGTTTTAACAACCGAAGATTTTACAAATAAAGGATTCCTATCTGGAAAAGAAGCTATTCCTGTTGCTATAGAGAAATCAGCAGATGGAAGTACTATAGAATTAAATAAAGCTGCAACAAAGGCTATTGAGAGTTTAAAATCAGTAATGCCACCTGGAACTGAGTATCAAGTATTAATGGATTCTTCTGAAGATATTGAAAGTTCAATATCAAGTGTTAGTGGAAATGCTATACAAGGGCTTGTTCTTGCAACAATAGTATTACTATTATTCCTAAAAAATATAAGAGCTACAATATTAGTTTCTGCAGCACTGCCAGTAGCTATAATATTTACTTTTGCTTTCTTAGCATTAAATGGAACTTCACTAAACTTAATCTCTTTAATGGGATTATCAATCGGTGTGGGAATGCTTACAGATAACTCAGTTGTTGTTATAGATAACATATATCGTCATATGACAGAGTTACATTCACCAGTTATGGAAGCTTCAGAAAATGGAGCTACTGAGGTAACACTATCAGTTATTGCATCTGCCTTAACAACAATGGTTGTATTTATTCCAATACTATTTATTCCAGGTATTGCTAGAGAGATATTCAGAGACCTATCATACTCAATAATCTACTCTAACATAGCAGCCTTATTAGTATCACTAACATTAATACCAATGTTAGCAAGTAGATTTTTAAGTAATAAAGTAAATATTACAGCAGAGGGAAAAATCTTTACAGCTGTAAAAAATAATTATATGAAACTTATAAAATGGTCTTTAAATAATAGAATGAAGACAATGGGAATAGCAATAGGACTATTTGTATTTTCATTAGCTATTGGGCCAAGATTCTTAAAAATGGAATTTTTCCCTAGACAGGATAAGGGTAGATACTCAATTGCTGTAGAGTTAGGAAAAGGATTGGATTTAGAGAAATCAATTTCAATAGCAAATCAAATTGAAAAAGTTGTAGAAAATGAACCAAATACAAAATTCTATTTTACTGTAGTTCAAAATGACCAACTTTCTGTAAACGTAGACATTGGTAAGAAAGATACTAGAGAGACATCTGTATTTGAAATTATGAATAAGATCAGACCTATAGTTGACAAAATACCTGATACAAGGGTAAGTATGTCTGAAGAGTTCTCAATGAGATCACCATCAAGAGATGTTGAGTTTAATATCGTTGGAGCAAACTTAGAAGAGATAAAAACTGTAGGAAATAATGTAATAAATAGATTAAAAGAGTATCCAGGAGCTGTAGATATAAAATCTACTCTTGATCCAGGAAATATTGAAGCAAGAATAGAGTTAAATAGAGAGAAAATGAACAGCTATGGATTAGATCCTGTAAGTGTAGGTCAAATTCTAAGTTACTCTATTTTAGGAGGAAATAGAGGAGATACTGTTACAGTAAAAACTGGAACAGAGGAGATAGATGTATTAGTTAGACTTCCTAAAGAGAAAAGAAAAGATATTAACGATATTCAAAATATCAATATCAAAGTTGCAGATAATAAATTTGTTAAGGTTTCAGATATTGCTGATATAGTTTATGCTGAGGGATCTTCTGAGATAAATAAAACAGATAGAATTTATAGTGTAACAGTTTCCGCAAATGATGCTGGAGTAGGAACAAGAGCAATTCAAGATGAAATGGTAAAAGCATTTAATGAATCAAATCCACCAGAATCAGTATCTTATAAATGGGGTGGAGACTCAGAAAACCTAAATGACTCTGTTAGCCAATTGGGATTAGCTCTAGGTATATCTGTGTTCTTAATCTATGCTTTACTAGCAGCACAGTTTGAAAACTTTTTACTTCCATTTATTATAATAGGATCAATTCCACTAGCGTTAATAGGAATTATCTGGGGATTAATAGTATTTGGACAAGCTGTAGACGTAATGGTAATGATAGGATTGATACTACTAGCAGGGGTAGTTGTAAACAATGCAATTGTACTAATAGATTTTATTCAGTTGACTATTGAAAGAGGAAGTAGTAGAATAGAAGCAGTACTAGAATCATGTAGAACAAGATTGAGACCAATTTTGATGACAACTATGACTACAGTGTTAGGAATGTTACCACTTTCTTTAGGAATTGGAGAAGGATCAGAGATATACAGAGGAATGGCTGTTACAGTAATGTGTGGATTAACATTTTCAACTTTACTAACTTTAGTTGTAATACCTATTTTATTCACTATAGTAGAGGATGGTATCGATTTTGGAAGAAAAGCTATAAAAAATATTTTTAGCAAAGAAACAAAAGAGAATTAAAAATAGGGGTGAATGGTATATGAGTAATTTTGAAAATTTTAAACTGATGATGATTTATATTAATGAATCACATAAAACAATGTTAGAGGAGTTTTTTGAAGAGATTCACTTTCATATGTATACAGTACAAAGAAAAGCAGAAAGTGTATGGAGTGAAAAATTAAAACATAAAAACACACAGATTTGGCCAGGGACAGATTGTATATTTTTACTTTCGATGCCAGGGGATAAAGTTGATAAAATGCTAACTCAGTTAAAAACTTTTAGAGCTTCACTACCTTATGAGATTGTTATGGCTATAGGAGTAATTCCTCTAGAGAGAACAGTACCAGATATTTTAAGAGAAGAGAGTATAGCTATAGATGATGAGTTATTAGAAAAATTAAAGAGTAAGAAAAGAAAATAGTATTAGTTTAAAATAGTGAGAGAGTTTTACAAAGGGGTTATTGCAAATTCTTAAATTGCAAATAGCTTCCTAGTAGAACTCTTTTTTATTATATAAATAAAAACTGATAAAAAATCATAGATTTACATTGTTATAAATTTATGTTAATATTATAAAAGAAATATTAAAAAAGGGGATAGAAAGATATGGCAAGAATATTTATTTTCTTAAGTTTAATTTTAATAATTAGTTGTCAAAAAGGAGAAAAGGCTCCTGTTGCAAAAAAAGAAGTTTTAAAAACAGTAAAAACTTCAGAATTAAAAAGTCAATTGTTAGAAAACATAAAAAATTATAATGGGGAGTTGAAACCTAAATCAGAGATGAGTATTTTAACTCCAACTGGTGGAGATATTGAAGAGATCTATTTTAAAAATGGAGATAAGGTAAAGAAGGGAGATACTATTCTTAAAATTTCTAATAAAGATGTAGAAGCTAGTTATTTTGAAGCACAAGGGCAACTTTTAAAGGCAAAATCTACATACTCAACAGAGAAGATTAATTTTGATAAATATAAAACTTTATATGAAAGAGAGATAATCTCAGAAAGTGATTATTTAAATATAAAAAATAGATATGAAACAGCTTTGGGAGATTTAAAAATTGCAGAGGGAAAATTTTTAAGAGCAAAAGATAATTTTGATAGATTAAAGATTGTTTCTGAAATAGATGGAGTAGTTACAGATTTATATGTAAAGAAGTATGAAAGAGTAGAGAAAGATAGAAAAATAGTGACGATTGTAGACAGTTCAAAAATGGAAGTAGATATAGCAATTGCAGGAAAAGATATAAAAAATATTAAAATTGGAAATAAAGCTAAGATATATGTAGAGGAACTTGGAGAAGAGAAGGATGGAGTAGTAGAAGAGATAAACTTAAGTTCTGACAAAGATAGTAAAAAATACTCTTTGAGATTAGTTGTTGAAAATGAAAAGGGAAATATATTAAAAGGTATGTATGCTAAAGTAAAGCTAAATTCAGGAGCAATAGAGGGTATATTTGTTCCTACTAAAGCTGTTATGATAAAAGACCTATACTCTTATATAGCTGTAATAAGAGATAATAAAGCTATAATATATAGAGTAGATTCTCTTATGACTCTTGGAGATTTACAGCTTATAGATTTTCCTGAATATAAAGCTGGAGATAGAATTGTAGTTGAAGGACAATATCTATTAAATAATAATGATAGGGTAAGGGAGAACTAATATGAGATCAGTACCAGAATTTTCAATTAGAAAACCAGCTACTACAATAATGTTTTTAATATCTATGATATTTTTCGGTTATTTAGGCTTAAAAAAAATGCCCATAGAGATGTTACCTAATATAAACCGTCCAACAGTGAGAATAAGGGTAACTTGGGATGGAGCAACTCCTTCAGATATGGACAAGATGATAACAAGAAAGATTGAAGAGATACTCCCTAATATAGAGGGGATAACAGAGTATAGTTCTGAGTCAACTGCTGAAACATCAATGATTTATGTAAAGTTTAACTATGGAACAGAGGTAGAAACTAAGATAACTTTAATACAAAATGAGATTAATCAAATAAGAAGAAAATTTCCAGAGAATATGGATGAGCCAATTATAAGAAAGAGTTCAACTTCAGATGTCCCAGCTTTAACTTTTTCTTTGGCTGGTGGAGATTTAGTAGAGATGCGTACTTATGTTGAGAGTACTCTAAAACCTATGCTAGAGAGAATAGAAGGGGTATCAGAGATAAGTGTGTATGGAGGAAAACAGCAAGAGGTAGCTGTTATAGTTGATCCTGATAAATTAGAAAACTACAATCTAGGAATATTAGATGTATATAATAAAATGGCTAGTGCTAGTGCAAATATTCCTGGAGGAATAGTTAAAGAGGGAGAAAAGGAGTATTTAATAAAAGTAGAAGCTGAGATAGAAAAAGCTGATGAGATTAAAGAGATAGTGCTTTTAAATAGAGATGGGCATCTTTTAAAGTTAAAAGATATAGCAGATGTAAGTATAACATCTAAAGAGAGAAGTTCAATTAGTAGAAAAAATGGTAAAGAGAATATTGTGGTAATTGTTTCAAAAACTGATGAAGGAAATTCAGTGGAGATAGTAAAAAATGTAAAGAAGATAATGGAACAAGCTAAAGGATCATTTCCAATAAATACAGTTATGAACTATGAGTTTGATTCTTCAATAACAATTGTTAACTCAATAAAAAATGTTCAATCTAGTGGTATAATGGGATTGCTTCTCGCTTCAGGAATACTGTTTGTATTTTTAAAAAGCATATCTGCTACTTTAATAATAGCCACTGCTATTCCCATATCAATTATTTTTACATTTTTCCTGTTAAATGCTCAAGGAATAACAATTAATTTGATGTCTTTAATGGGATTGTCATTGGGAATAGGAATGTTAGTAGATAACTCAGTAGTAGTTGTAGATAATATATTTAGACATATATCTGAGTTGGGAAAAAATAGAGTAACAGCTGCAAGAGATGGAGCTGAAGAGATGGCTTTACCTGTTCTTGCTTCTACTCTTACTACAGTTGCAGCATTTCTACCTCTTGTTTTCCAAGAGGGGTTAGCAAAGGAACAATTTAATAATTTATGTTACGCAATTTCCTATTCATTATTGGCATCTTTAGTAATATCTCTTACTTTTGTACCAATGATCTCTAGTAAAATAATGAATGAGAATAAGAATATAAATTCAGAAGGAAAGTTTTTAAAGAGTTTTAGAAAAGTTTATGTTGTATTACTAAAATGGTCAATTAGAAGAAGATGGGTAGTAGTAATGGTAATGTTTACTCTATTTTTAGGTTCTTTATATGTAGGAAGTAAATTAGGAGGAAGATTTATACCTACAGTAGATGAGGGAAGATTTGCAGTAGTGGCAAAATTACCATCAGGTGCAGATATAAATAAGGGAGATAGAATTGCTAAAATCTTAGAAGAGAGAGTGAAACAATTAGATTTTGTAAAAGATTATACCACTTCAGCAAGTGGTGGAAGAGCTATTATAAATATGAATGTTGGATTAAAAACAACAAGAGATAAATCTATGGGAGAAATTTTAAGAGAACTTAGAAAAGTTTATGTAGATATCCCTGATACAGAATTAACAGTAACTCCTGGATATAAATTTGGAGTTAGGGGCTTATATGATTTAGAGTTTGAACTATACTCTGATAATGAGGCTCAACTTCAAGCTATATTATCTCAATTAAAAGATAGAGTTTCTCAAATAGAGGGGATAAAGGATGTTACAACCTCTTTTGAAGGAGGAAAACCAGAAGGAAAATTCTATATAGATAGAGAAAAAGCTGAGTATTATGGATTGAATCTTGATGATATTGCTCGTATGATTCAAGTTCAAATTCAAGGTGGAGTTCCAATTAAGATAAATAGTGACAATGATGAAATAGATGTAACATTGAAACTTCAACAAAAATATAGAGAGTCAACTGAGTATATTTTAGATTCTAGAATAACCTTAGACAGTGGAAAAAATATAAAGATTTCAGATGTTGCAACTTTTAAAATAGAAGAGGGACCTTCTAAATTAGAGAAAAAAGATAAGATAAAGAAAGTTGTTTTATATGCAAATTTAGATGAAACACTGGATTTAAAAAGTGCTCAAATTAAGATAGAAGAGACTCTTGAAGAGATAGGAAAACCAGATAGTGTTACTTATGGAGTTGGTGGAAAAAGTGCTGATATGGCAGAGATGAGTGAGCAACTGCTTTATACATTTGGTATAGCAGTATTTTTAATATATTTTATTCTAGTTTGGCAGTTTGAGTCGTTTATTATGCCTTTTATAATAATTCTGTCTATTCCTCTTTCTACAACAGGAGCTTTTTATGCTCTTTATGGTGCTGGGTTAAGTATAGATGCTATGGTGTCTGTTGGATTTGTAATGCTTGCTGGAATAGTTGTAAATAATGCTATTGTACTTATAGATTTTATAAATATTAGAAGAGAGGCTGGAGATAATAAAAATAAAGCTATAATTACTTCAGGAAAAACAAGACTTCGTCCAATTCTTATGACTACACTTACAACTGTACTTGGAATGTTACCACTTATGTTTAGTAATGGAGAGGGATCAGAACTGTATAAGGGAATGTCTTTTGTAGTTGTTTTTGGACTCTCTACAGCTACTCTATTAACTTTAGTAGTAATCCCAGTTTTCTACTATTTAATAGATGATTTTGTAAATGTGTTGAAAAAAATGAAGTTTAAAAGAGATATATAGAAAGGAAGAGAGATGAAAGATTATTTAACAATAGGAGAGGTATCTAAAATAACTAATTTGCCAATTTCTACTTTGAGATACTATGATAGTGAGGGGATAATATCTCCAAGTTATAAAGATGAGAATACTAACTATAGGTATTATAGGTTCTTTCAAATTCCTATTCTAAAAATGATTGTTCATCTAAAAAAATTAGGCTTCAATAAGAAAGAGATAAAAAGTCATTTGGAGAATTTAAGTTATTCTCATACTCTTGAACTTATGAACAAGATGATAGAACAAACTCAAAGTGAGATAGAAAGACTTAAAAATTTAGAAAAGGAACTAAAAGAGAATGCTCAACAGATGAGGTACTTAATTGCTCTTGAAAATAAAATAGATAAATTTTTTATTGAGGAAGAGGAGATAAAAGGAATCTATGCTAAAGTTACAACTGCTATGGGATATGGCGGGATTTCTAAAGCTTTTAAGGAAATAGATAGTTTTTTAGCTACTGAAAAACAAGATTTTGTTCCTATAGGAATGTTTGCTTTTACTATAACTGAAAATGAGATAGTAGAGAAAAGTTACAACTATGATAGATTGATACTTTTAAAAGATTTTGAAAACTATGATAAAAGATGCCACTATCCTAAAAGAGAATACGCTTGTATGATATGTCAAAGTAAATTTTCTGAAGTTGGGCAAAATATTGAGAAGTTATTAAAAAGAGTGGAGGATCAAAAACAAAAGATCGCTGGAGATACTGTAATACATATATTATCTGGGCCAGCTTTTGAAAAAGATCCATCAGATGTGATGTATATTTTAAGAATACCTATATCGAAAAATTAAGTAGTAGGGAGAAAATTTTATTTGGAGGTTATTTTTTTGAAAAAAGAGTTAATAAGATTTGCAAAGTTATTTTTAGGATTATTTAGCTGTTCATTGGGATGTGTGACAATCTTAAAGTCTAACTTAGGGCTTGCACCTTGGGATGTATTACATCAAGGAATGTCTATGGTAACTGGGATAACCATAGGACAAGCAAGTATAAGTTTAGGGGTAATAATTGTTCTGATGGATATATTTTTAGGACAACCAATAGGAATAGGAACAGTCCTAAATTTTATATTCATAGGACTTTTTATGGATTTAATAATATTTTTAGATTTTCTTCCTATGTTTGATAATCTTTTTATTCAAATAGTTGAACTTTTAATAGGAATATTTTTTTATAGTTATGGAACATATCTGTATATGAAGCAGGGGATGGGATGTGGTCCAAGAGATGGATTTATGCAAATCTTAACTAAGAGAATTAATAAACCTGTAAGTGTTATAAAAAATGGAATAGAGATAATTGCCTTTACAATAGGTTGGATGTTGGGAGGAAAATTAGGAATAGGAACTATAACAACAGCACTTGTTATGGGAATAATGTTACAGTTAATGTTTAAGATGGGGAATGTAGATTTAAAAAAATTACATCATAGAAATATAAAAGAGGAACTTTTACACTTAAATAAAGTGATAAGAGGTTTTGAATAGTGGAGGGAATATGCATAAAAAAATAATGATACAGGGAACAGGTTCATCAGTTGGAAAGAGTATAATAACAGCAGGACTTTGTAGAATTTTTGCACAGGATGGATATAGGGTTTCTCCTTTTAAATCTCAGAATATGGCACTTAATTCCTATGTAGATATAGAGGGATTAGAGTTAGGAAGAGCTCAAGTGGTACAAGCTGAGGCAAGTATGGAGATACCAAGAGCTTTTATGAATCCTATTTTATTAAAACCAAACTCAGATAATAATTCACAGATAATAATAGAGGGAAAACCTCTAAAAAACTCATCTGCTCAAGATTATTTTGCAAATTCTAAATTTTTAAAAGAGGTAGCTTTAAGAAACTATAAAAAAATTGAAGAGAGTTTTGATATAGGAGTATTAGAAGGTGGAGGAAGTCCAGCTGAAATTAATCTTAGAGAGTATGATTGTGTAAATATGGGAATGGCAGAGCTTGTAGATGCTCCAGTGATCCTAGTTGGAAATATAGAGATAGGGGGAGTATTTGCATCTATATATGGAACAATAGCTCTCTTAGACGAAAAAGATAGAAAAAGAATAAAAGGGATCATAATAAATAAATTTAGAGGGGATATCAAACTTTTACAACCTGGAATTGATATGCTTATGTCAAGATTGAAAAGCGAAGGTTTAGATATAAAATTTTTAGGTGTACTCCCTTATGAGAGATTAGAAATAGAAGAGGAAGATACTCTTGCTAAAAAGGTAAATGAAAATAGGAAAGAGAGTGGAGAGATAAAAATAAGTGTAATTAGAACTGAGAAGATGTCAAATTACACAGATTTTGATGCACTTAATCAATATCCAGATGTGGCTCTTAACTATGTTTTTAATAAAGAGGAGCTAGGAGATGAAGATATAATAATTTTACCTGGAAGTAAAAATACAATATCTGACTTAGAGAATTTAAAAGTAAAGGGAATCTTTGATAAAGTTAAAGAGTTATACTCTAAAGGAACTACAGTTGTAGGAATTTGTGGTGGATTCCAAATGCTTGGAAAGGAAATAGAAGATCCTTATCATATAGAGGGAGAAAGAGAAAAAACGGAAGGTTTTGGATTTTTAGATACTGTTACTGTTATGGAAAAGATAAAGTGTACTCAACAAACTGAAAAAAGAATTTTAGATGATCTTTCTGGAACAGTGATAGAAGGGTGTGAAAATTTAAGAGTAAAGGGTTATGAAATTCATCAAGGAATAACATCTGGAGCAGAGAAAAATTTAGTTGAAGATAAGAGTTTTATCTTTACAGCTAAAGAAAATATTTTTGCTACATATATTCATGGAATTTTTGATAATGAGGAGTTTACTAGAATATTTTTAAACAATATAAGAGTAAAAAAGGGATTAAAACCTATTGAAGATAAGTTTTCTTTTGCTGAGTTTAAAGAAAATGAGTACAATAAATTAGCTCAACTTTTAAGAGAGAACCTTGATATTAAAGGAATTTATGAAATAATGGAAAGATAATTTTTACAAAATTTGAACAAATAAAAAATAAATGTTTACTTTTTGTAAGAATAATGTTATACTATATATATAGTGAAGAGCAACACAAAGAAATAAATTTATAAAGAACTATTTTACTAAGTACTTCTTTAAAAATGTTTTGATTATGTAGGGAAGCACTAATAAAGATAAAATGGAGGTACTTAAATGAAAGGTACAGTAAAATGGTTTAATGAAGAAAAAGGATTTGGTTTTATAACAGGAGAAGATGGAAAGGATGTTTTTGCACATTTCTCTCAAATTCAAAAGGATGGTTTTAAAACTTTGTCTGAAAATGAAGAAGTGCAGTATGATGTGGTAAAGAATACCAGAGGATTACAAGCTGAAAATATAATTAAGAGATAAAAAAAGAGCCTAGTGGCTCTTTTTTAAATTTTCATAAAATTAAATTGCAATTTAACTTACTAAACAGAAAAGGAGAAAACTTTTACTTCCAATCGCTAGTGCTTACGCAATGCTCATTACAGTAAAATTTTCTCCTTTTAATTTACCAACTATCTAATTTAGAAAACTATCTTGAGAAAGTTGCGAAAAAAATCTATATCTATCATAAATTTAGCTTGTACTCTAAAACAACTCTTGATGTTTCCTATTATTTTATTAGTTAATTTTTATAAAAAATAGAATATCAATTCCGCAACTAAAACTTAAGTATTAAATATAATTAATTTTTTATTTTCGCAAATCTATTAGGTTACATTTCCTAAATTAGGAAGTTGATAAAAATTAAAACTCAAGAATAACGAAAGTTATTCTTGAGTTTCTAATCAGATAAATTGTAATTTTACTTTAATAAATTAATAAAGAATGTAATTATAGCTGCATTAAAGAAATCTATAAATAATCCCCCTACTATTGGAATAACAAAGAAAGCCTTTGGTGAAGGAAGATATTTAGCAGTAAGAGCTTCCATATTAGCTAGAGCTTTAGGAGTAGTTCCAAATCCACAACCATAATGTCCTCCAGTCATAACTGCAGCATCATAATCTCTTCCAGTAAGTGTGAAAGTAACAAAGTATGCAAAGGCTCCCATAAGGATAGTTTGCCCAATTAACATAATTATCAAAGGTAAAGCAAGCTCTTTTAATTCCCATAATTTAAAACTCATTAAAGTCATAGATAAGAACATTGCAAGAGTAAAACTTCCGATTACAGAAACTACATCCAAATCAATAGAGAACTTTCCTGTTTCATCTGCAAGGTTTCTCATTATAGAAGCAGCAAACATAGCTCCTATATATGGAGGTAAAACCATACCCATATCATTTAGAAACTTTGATATAACACTTCCAACTCCCATAGCTATAATAACTTGAAAACCAGTAGGAACAACATTTTTTAACTGTAAAGTTGTAACTTTTTCATCACTACCTTCAAATTCAGATAGAGTAACTCTCTTTTCTATTAATTTTTTCTTTTCAATAAGTCTTTTACAAATAGGACCAGCAATTATACTTCCAGCTATAAGAGCATAAGTAGCTGTAGCCATAGCTACCATAGTAGCTCCAGGGGTACCAAAACTTTCCATTATAGGACCAAAAGCTCCAGCAGTTCCAGGTCCACCTGTAGTGGCTAAAGATCCAGTAGCTAATCCAATCATAAGATTAACATTTAAGACTTTTGCCATAGCTATACCAGCAACATTTTGTAAAACAGCTAAAAGTACAGCAGCAATAAGAAACATAAATACAGGTAATCCAGCTTTTTTTAGCAACTTAATACTTGCAGAAAAACCAACAGTAGTAAAGAAAGCTATCATAAAAATATCCTTTAAAGAATCTTCAAAAATAAAAGAGAAGAGACCTGTTTCATATCCGATTAGAGTAAAAATTGAAAACAGTGTTCCTCCTGTAACTGCATCTGGGATACAGTTATCTTTCAAAAATTTTATTTTGTTATTAAGAGTTTTTCCTAAATAGAATACTATGACTGCTAATGCCATAGTTTGAATAGTCGTTAAATGAATGGTCATTTTATCATCTCCTTTTGTCATATATTTTGTGCATTAATATTATTAATTAAATTAAATTCATCTAAAGTATAACATATAATTTTAAAATAGTTCAAATATAAAAAATAAATAATTTTATATTTGTTAATTGAATTATATCAATAATATAAAATGTGTTCTAAAAAAGAAAAATAAGAAGAAAAAGAGAATAATTAACTCTGAGAAATAAATTTGAAGTTTTTTAAAATAAACTATTAAAATATTTAAAAGAATAGGGTATAATATAGGTAATATAGAGAAAATCATGATGAAATATCTAAGGAGGAAATTATGGAAAAAAATTATTTAGATTATTATAAAGTATGGTTAGAAAGCGATGTTTTAACAAAGGAAGATAGAGAAGAACTTTTGAGTATAAAGGATGATGAAAAAGAAGTAGAAAATAGATTTTATACAGATTTAAGTTTTGGAACTGCTGGAATGAGAGGAGTAAGAGGAGTAGGAAGAAATAGAATTAACAATTACAATATAAGAAAAGCTACTCAAGGACTTGCAAATTATATATTAGCAGCTACAGGAGAAGAGGGAGCAAAAAGAGGAGTGGCTATTGCTTATGATTGTAGAATAGGATCTACTGAGTATGCTTTAAACACAGCTTTAGTATTAGCAGGAAATGGAATAAAAGCTTATCTATTTGAATCTCTAAGATCAACACCTGAACTATCTTTTGCAACAAGAGAATTAAAAGCTCAAGCTGGAGTAATGGTTACTGCTTCTCATAATCCACAAGAGTATAATGGATATAAAGTATATTGGGAAGATGGAGCTCAGATAGTAGAGCCACAAGCAAGTGGAGTTGTAAATGCAGTTAACTCTGTGGATATCTTTAAAGATATAAAAATGATAAGTGAAGAAGAAGCCAAAGCTAAAGGGCTTTTAGAGTATATAGGTAAAGCAGTAGATGATAGATTTATAGAAGAGGTAGAAAAACAAGCTATAAACAGAGATTTACCAAATAAAAAAGATTTTAAAATAGTTTACTCTCCATTACATGGAACAGGAAGAGTAGCAGTTCAAAGAGTTTTAAAAGAGATGGGATATGAAGCTGTATACACAGTACCAGAGCAAGAGATGCCAGATGGAATGTTCCCAACTTGTTCATATGCTAACCCAGAGGATAAATCAGTATTTAAATTGAGTACACAATTAGCTGATAAAATAGGAGCTAATATCTGTTTAGCAAATGACCCAGATGCAGATAGAACAGGAATAGCTATAAAAGATGACAATGGAAATTGGTATTACCCTAATGGAAACCAATTAGGAATACTACTTATGAATTATCTATTAGAGATGAATAAAAATATACCTGCCAATGGAGCTGTAATATCTACAATTGTTTCAACACCTATGTTAGATGTAATTGCTGAGGATAAAAAAGTAAAACTATATAGAACATTAACAGGATTTAAATATATCGGAGAAAAGATTAGACAATTTGAAAATAAAGAGTTAGATGGAACTTATCTATTTGGATTTGAAGAGTCTATTGGATACTTAGTAGGAACTCATGTAAGAGATAAAGATGCAGTAGTAGCTTCTCTATTAATTACTGAGATGGCATGTTATTATGATAGCATAGGATCAACTCTTTATAAAGAATTAAATAAACTATATGAAAAATATGGTTGGTATAAAGAGGAAACAGTTTCTGTAACAAAAACAGGTAAATCTGGATTAGAAGAGATTGGAAAAATAATGGAAAATATGAGAAATAAAGAGCATAGTGAGATCTGTGGTAAGAAAGTAGTTATAGCTAGAGATTATAAGTTACAAACAGAGAAAGATTATGTAACTGGAGAAATTAAAAAGATAGAGTTACCTAAATCAGATGTTATTCAATTTGTTCTTGAAGATAAAACTTATATAACAGTTAGACCTTCAGGAACAGAACCAAAAATAAAATACTATCTATGTGTAGTGGACTCTACAAATGAAAAGGCTGATGAGAAACTTGCTTTTGTAAAAGCTGAATTCTTAAAGTATGTAGATGCACTATAATTCAGGAGGAAAAAGTGGTAGATGGAATATATATCCATATTCCTTTTTGCATAAATAAGTGTAACTACTGTGATTTTCTTTCTTTTAAATCTAAAGAGGAAGAGAGAAGAGAGTATGTAGATTACCTTTTAAAAGAGATAGACTTATATCCTAAATATGAGTACAGTACAGTTTATTTGGGAGGGGGAACTCCCTCCCTTTTAAATTGTGAAGATGTAGAAAGGATAATAAAAAAACTTGATATACAGGAAGAGGCAGAGATAACTTTAGAGGTAAATCCTAAAACTGTAAACTTAGAAAAATTAAAGAAGTTAAGAGAGATTGGAATAAATAGAGTAAGTATTGGAATTCAAACTTTTGATGATGAGATGTTGAAAGTTTTGGGAAGGATGCATAGTTCTCAAGAGGGAATTGAAACATATTGGCAAGCAAGAGAGGCAGGTTTTGAAAATATAAGTTTAGATTTAATGTTTTCACTGCCAAATCAAAGTTTTGATAAGGTAAGGTATGATTTAGAGAGATTATTGGAGTTAAGACCAGAACATTTCTCGATTTATTCACTTATCTGGGAAGAGGGAACTCCTTTTTTTAAAAAATTGGAAGAGGGAGAATACAGTGAAACTGAAAATGAGTTAGAGGCTCAAATGTATGAGTATATAATAGGCAGAGCAACAGAAGCTGGATACATTCATTATGAAATTTCTAACTTTTCTCTACCTGGAAAAGAGGCTAGGCATAATTCTAAGTATTGGGAAAATAAAGAGTATTTGGGAATAGGATTGGGAGCTTCTGGTTATATAGATGATAAAAGATATAAAAATCAGATGCAAATTTCAAAATATTATGCTAATATAAATAGAGGGAAGTTACCTTTAATGGAGATTGAAACCTTAGATATTAAATCAAAGGAGCAGTATAGATATATATTGGGATTTAGATTATTAACAAAGGGGGTAATCCCAAGTGATGAGTATTTAGAAAAGTGTATTTCTTTAGAGAAAAGAGGATTTTTATATCGTATAGGGGAGAGTTTTCTTTTAACTAAAAAAGGAATCATGCTTGCTAATGATGTGTTAGATGAGTTTATATAGATGGAGTTGAGAGAGATGGGCAATATAAAAAAGAATATTCAAGAGATTCAAGAAGATATACAAAAACACTCAATCTATCCTGAGAGAGTAAAATTTATCGCTGTGACTAAGTATGTTCAACCTGATATTATGGATGAGATAATAAATTGTAATGTGAAAGTTTTTGGTGAGAACAAGGCTCAAGTTATAAAGGATAAGTACGATAAATATATCTCTGAGGGAAAAGATGATATAGAGTGGCATTTTATAGGAAATTTACAAAAAAATAAGGTTAAGTATATAGCTCCTTTTATTAAATTAATACACTCGGTGAATAAACTATCTTTAGCACAAGAGATAGATAAAAGAGCATTACAAAACAATAGAGTAATTGATGTATTGCTTGAGATAAATATAGCTGGAGAAGAGAGTAAAGAGGGGTATGAGCTAGAAACTTTATATAGAGAATTACCAGAGATGTTACAATTAAAAAATATAAATATAGTAGGGCTTATGACAATGGCTCCCTTTGTAGATGATGAGATTTTAGTAAGGGGAGTATTTAAAAGATTGAAGGAAATTCAATTAGAGCTTAATAAAAAATATTTTGATGGAAAGTTAACAGAGTTATCTATGGGGATGACAAATGATTATAAATTAGCTTTAGAAGAGGGGGCTACTATAATCAGAGTAGGAAGAAAAATATATGAATAATTGAAGGAGGAAACATGAGTAAAAAGAAGACATGGGAAAGCTTGAAAGAGTTTTTAGGATTTCCAGATGGAATAGAAAATGAAGATGAATTAGAATTTGAAGAGAGTGGAATTACTGAGGTAGAGGTAAGCAGAGAAAAGGGAAATGAGGATGTAGGAAATGTTGCAGCTCCATCTCAAGTTCATAGCAATTTTAAACAAAGAACTGTTTCAAGTCTTGAGAATGAGATTGGAAGTGGAGGAAACTATCAAACAATATTTTTAGATCCTAAAACTTTTTCTGATTGTAGAAAAATTGTAGATTATATAAGAGCAGATAAGATGGTAACTTTGAATCTAGAGTACCTAGATGAGGAGACTGCTATAAGATTAATGAACTTTTTATCAGGAGCAATGACTGTAAAAGAAGCAAACTATTTAGTGATAAGTAAGAAAGTCTACACAATTGTTCCTAAAAGTATGAAAGTGTATTATGAGGATAAGAAAACAATGAATCCAAGAATTTTTAAGGATTTTGGTAGAGAAGAGAGGTAGAATGAAAGAAAAAAGAAGAGCATTAGCACTATTCTCTGGTGGACTTGATAGTGCATTGGCAATAAAAGTTGTTAAAGATCAAGGGGTAGAGGTTATAGGTCTAAATTTTGTTTCTCACTTCTTTGGTGGAAAAAATGAGAAAGCAGAAAAAATGGCTGAACAATTGGGGATAAAAGTTGAGTATGTACACTTTGAAAAAAGACATACAGAGGTAGTTAAAAATCCTGTATATGGTAGAGGAAAAAATATGAATCCGTGTATAGATTGTCATTCACTTATGTTCAAAGTAGCTGGAGAATTGCTAGAAAAATATGATGCTGATTTTGTAATTTCAGGAGAGGTATTAGGACAAAGACCTATGTCACAAAATTCAGCAGCATTGGAGAAAGTAAAGAAACTGTCAGGAATGAATGAGTTAATAGTAAGACCTCTGTCAGCTAAACTATTACCACCTAGTAAACCAGAATTAGAAGGGTGGATAGATAGAGAGAAATTATTAGATATTCAAGGAAGAAGTAGACATGTACAGATGGAGCTTATGGAGCAATATGGATTGGTAGAGTACCCTAGTCCTGGTGGAGGATGTCTCTTGACAGATCCAGCTTTTTCTGATAGACTGTCTATATTGGAAAAAGATGGTTATCTTGAGGAGAAGTATTCATTTCTTTTTCACTTGATTAAAAAGAGTAGATTCTATAGATTAGAGAAGGGTAAATATCTATTTGTAGGTAGAGATCAAGAGGGGAATGAAAAAATAGCTAATTATCAGAATTTAGGAAGTTTTTATCTTTGTGGACATAGAATTCCAGGACCACATATGTTAGGTTTTGGAGAGTTTACTGAAGAGGAAATGAACCTAGTGAAGGAGCTATTTTCAAGATACTCTAAATGTAAGGGAAAAGAGGAGATTGAAGTAAGAATAAATAATCAGATCTCTAAAGTAGCAGTAGTAGATGTAGTAAAAGTAGAAGAGTTTATGAAAAAATATCAAATAGTAGGATAGTAGGATTGTAAGATTAAATATGCAAATTATAGCGACTGAATTAATTTTTAGGGGTTATTCTTTTTGTGGAACAATTCTGTATTAATTAATGAGGTCGTTTTTTTATAAAGATTTTAAGGAGTGAATTATGAATTTGTTTGAAAATTTAGTCAATATTATTAATGGAGTTATGTGGAATAAAAATCTATTAGTTATTCTACTGGTTGTAAGTGGAATAATTTTTACTGTTAGAACTAGAGGAGTACAATTTAGATTATTTTTCCATATGTGTCAACTTTTAACTGAGAAATCTAAAGCAGGAAAAGATGAAATCTCTTCCTTTCAAGCTTTTTGTATTAGTACAGCATCTAGAGTAGGGGTGGGAAATCTTGCAGGAGTTGTAGCTGCTGTTTCTGTAGGAGGACCTGGATCTGTATTTTGGATGTGGGTAGTAGCACTACTTAACTCAGCAACAGCTTTTATAGAGTCAACAATAGCTATCCTATATAGAGAAAAAGATCCAAATGGTGGATATAGAGGAGGAGCACCTTACTTTTTAAAGGCAATGAATAAAAAAGGTCTAGGAGTACTTTTTGTAATATTTGCTCTTATATGCTGGGGAGGAGTTTTCCAAGTAATTTCAAACTCTGTAACAGAGTCTTTTAATACAGCTTTCGGTTTTAATATTCAAATGACATCTTTAGTTTTAGTGGTATTATCAGCAGTAGTGTTATTTGGTAATAGAAATAAGATAGTAAAGGTTTTAGATAAAATGGTTCCTTTTATGGCTGCACTATATTTAATAGTTGTATTTTACATAATTGTAAAAAATATTGGAATGTTAGGAGATATGTTCATAGATATATTTCAACATGCCTTTGGGATAAAACAGTTTTTAGGGGGAACTTTTGGAAGTGTAGTTATGGAAGGAGTTAAAAGAGGGCTCTTTTCAAATGAGGCTGGTTCTGGATCAGCTCCATGTGCAGCAGCTGCAGCAGAAGTGGAACATCCAGCTAAACAAGGACTTATTCAAGCACTTGGTGTATTAGTAGATACAGTTGTTATTTGTAGTGCTACAGCTTTTGTAATATTGTTGTCGAAAGGGCATGTACAAGAGGGATTAGGAGGAATGACACTTCTTCAAGAAGCTTTTAGATATCATGTAGGGGAGTGGGGAGTAGTATTTACAGCAGTAATACTTTTTCTTTTCTCTTTCAGTACAATTTTAGGGATTAGCTTTTATGCTAAGCCAAACTTATACTTTTTATGTGAAAAAGAGTGGCCACAGGAAGCTTTTAAAGTATTTACTCTAATAATGTTATACTGGGGAGGAGTTAGACAAAACTTCTTGGTGTGGAGTTTAGCAGATTTAGGGTTAGGGCTTATGACAATTGTAAATATGTTGGGAGTTTATCCATTGGTTTCTAAAGCTCTTGAAAGTTTAAAGGATTATGAAAATAAATATTTTATAAAATAGGAATAGAGAAGAGGTTGATTTTTCTTGAAAATATAGTATACTCATAGCAGTGAGATATTTAGGAAAAAGAGGAGGAGATACAATGGTAGAAAATTCTATAAAATTGTATTTAAATGAAGAGAATCTTATCCATAATATGAAATATTTGAGTAACTATAAACAAAAGAAAATTTTACCAGTTGTAAAAGCTAATGCATATGGACATGGATTAGAGGAGATAGTGGGGCTTCTCTATAAAAATGGACAGAGGGAGTTTGCAGTAGCTAGATATGTAGAAGCTGAAAAGATTTTTAAAATGGGATTGGAAGATGTCCGAATTTTAGTTTTTGAAAGTATTGGGGACTTAGCTTTAGTGAAGGATAAGAAAAGTATTGAAGTTAGTGCTAATACTTTTGAAGAGTTAAGGAAAATTTTAGAGTTTGGGATAGAAAGTTCTAGAATACAGATAAAAATAGATTTTGGATTTGGGAGAAATGGTATATTTTTAAATGAAGTAGATGAATTAAAAAAGTATATTCAAGAGAAAAAACTGAAATTTAGAGGAATATACTCTCATCTTTTTTCTGTGAATTATGAGGAAGGATTGGAATATATAGAGATTTTCCGTGAGGTTCTAAATAAACTTGGAAAAGATAGATTTGAGATGATTCATTTACAAAATAGTGCTGCAACTTTAAGTTTTGATTGTAACTTTGTTACTCATATAAGAGTGGGAATGTTAATTTATGGATTACAAGAAGTTGGTTTTTATGATAGCAATTTAAAGCAAGTTTTTTCTTTAGAGGGGACAGTAGCTGGAATTAGAGATATTTCTGATAATAAATATATAGCCTATGGAACAAAGGAAGAATTAGACTTTTTGGGAGCTAAATATATAGCAAAAATTAAAATAGGATATGGTGATGGCTTTTTAAAAGTAAATGAAAAAAGTAAGTGCCTGATAAATAATAAAGAGTTTCCTATAGTTCTTGTATCAATGGATAATACTTTTATAGAGGTGGATACAAGTGTGAAAGTAGGGGATAAAGTTGTTTTATACTATGACATAAGTAAAATTACAGCTCATAATAGAATGAATATTTATGAGATGATGACTATTTTAAGTCCAAGAATAGAGAGAGTAATAAAATAAATAAAAATTTAGTTTATTAAATAGAAAAGGAGAAAACTTTTACTTCCAA
>DXSD01000001.1 GCA_019410665.1 Fusobacterium sp. | reverse complement strand
CGGTTCATACCCGTACGGTCGATGGTTCGAATCCATTTCTAGGCACCATATGTTTATTACACTCTTTCGGATGAAGGAGTGTTTTTTTATTACATTTTTTAAAAAAATAGTATATTTCTTTAAAATAATTATTGACATTATCAAATTATTATGATATTATATCTCTTGTGATGAAGATTGCGGGAATAGCTCAGTTGGTAGAGCGTCAGCCTTCCAAGCTGAATGTCGCGAGTTCGACCCTCGTTTCCCGCTCCATTTCATCTGGGGATATAGCTCAGTTTGGGAGAGCGACGCACTTGCACTGCGTAGGTCAGCGGTTCGATCCCGCTTATCTCCACCATGCCTAGATAGCTCAGTTGGCTAGAGCATACGGTTCATACCCGTACGGTCGATGGTTCGAATCCATTTCTAGGCACCATATGTTTGTTACACTCTTTCGGATGAGGGAGTGTTTTTTTTATTTAGGTATAAATCAAATAAGGAAAATTGAATTATTTCCTTATCTGATTAATTAAAATAGCAATAAATATTAATATACACCCTAGTATCATTTGAAAACTCATATTTTCATCTAAATAATACACAGCAAATATTGCTCCAAAAGCTGACTGTAAAGTTAAAATTAAAGCTGTAGTAGTGGCAGAAATATACCTTTGAACTATATTTTGTATAGCAAAAGGGATAACAGTGCTTATTACTACTAAATAGCCTAATGTCCATTTTATTTCAGACAACACTTGGAAATCATATCCTTCTTTTATCCCAGTTATTCCTGTAAATATTAAAGCTGTAACAATAAATTAAACAATTGTTAAGGTAATAGCATCTGAATCACCACTATATTTTTCAATTGCTACCATATGACTTGCAAAAAATATAGAACAACATACAGCTACTAAATCCCATAGATTGAAACTTACTCCCCTTTCAATTGTCAGAAATCCTAACCCTATAGTCGCTATAATTGCTCCAATTACCTCAACTTTTCCAAAACCTCTTCCAGTAAAAATCCAAGAAAGAAAAGGAACAATTAACACATAAGCTCCTATAATAAAAGAAAATTTTGAAGCTGTTGTGTAACCTATACTTATTATTAAAAAATAAAAGGCTAGGAACATAAAAATTCCTATTATTCCCCCTCTTTTTATATCTATTCTTCTTATATTCTTGATTTTTTTCCAGTAAATACTGCTTAAAATTACAGCTGAAAATCCAAATCTTAACATCATCAATGTATAAGGAGCGACAATATTTAAGCTATCCTTTATTACTGCATAAGTAGTTCCCCACACTAGTGCAACTACTCCCAATACAATTGAAGCTACCACACTTCTCTCATTTTTTTCCATTTTCATCCCTCTACCCTAAATAATCTACAAAAGTAGGAGACTACTACAAACTTTTAAATTGCAACAGTCTCCTATTATATTTTATTCTCCTATTTTTTTAGGTTTAATCCACTCAGAATTTTTACCCATATTATAGTTTCTTATAAACTCCTCTTTAAACTCTGTAAATCTATCTTCTAAAATAGCTTCTCTAGCGTTTTTCATAAGCTTTATTAAGAAATATAAGTTATGATAAGTAGCAAGTCTTTGCCCTAATATCTCTTCTGCTTTAAAAAGATGTCTAATGTAACCTCTTTTAAAATTTCTACAAACATAACAATCACAATCTTCATCAAGAGGTCTGTCATCTTCTGAATACATAGCATTTTTTATTACAAGTCTACCATACTTAGTAAATACAGTTCCATGTCTTCCTATTCTTGTTGGTTGTACACAGTCCATCATATCTATTCCCGACTCTACAGCTTCTAGCATATCAAGAGGCTCTCCTACTCCCATTAGATATCTCGGCTTATTTTCTGGACATTTCTCCACTATATAATCTAGTATTCTATACATATCCTCTCTTGGTTCCCCAACAGCAAGACCTCCTATAGCATACCCAGAAAAATGTTCATCCATCTCACTTAACTCTTTTAAGCTCTTATCTCTTAAATCCTCATAGATTCCCCCTTGAACAATAGCAAACAACCCTTGCTCATCTGGTCTTTTATGAGCTTCTATACATCTTTTAGCCCATCTTGTTGTTCTCTCAATTGATGGTATCATATACTCTCTTGTTGAAAGTCCTGGTGGGCACTCATCAAATAGCATAACTATATCAGAACCTAAATTATTTTGAATATTAATAGATTTTTCTGGAGTTAAAAAATGCTTAGAACCATCTAAATGTGAACTAAATCTAACTCCCTCTTCTGTTATCTTTCTTAAGGCTCCTAAACTAAATACTTGGAATCCTCCACTATCTGTAAGAATAGGCTTTTTCCAATTCATAAATTTATGTAATCCACCAAATTTTGCTACTAATTCATCACTTGGTCTCAAGTATAGATGATAAGTATTCCCTAAAATTATTTGAGAACCAATAGCCTCAAGCTCTTCTGGTGTCATAGCCTTTACAGTTGCCTGTGTCCCTACTGGCATAAATACAGGTGTTTCTATCTCTCCATGAGGAGTTGTAATCTTTCCTGCTCTAGCCTTTCCAGATTTTTTTTGTAACTCATAGGTTACAGGTAATTTTTTTGTCATATTATCTCCTATCTATGTTCTATCTACTGATATTATCTCTTTCATTTTTAACATGTTATTTAACAGATACTTATACTCACTCTTATTTGAAATTTCAATTGTTATTTGGAAGTTCATATAATTTTCTCCGTTTTTGCTTATCTCATTACTGTTTATTGTAACAAGATGAATCTTATGATTTGCTATAAGATTTATAATATTCATTAGTACATTTGGTTTATCATAAACAAGGACATTAAAAGTAAATTTATACTTATTTTCTTTTTGTTCTACTACTTTACTATCCCATTGTACATCTATCTCTCTTGTTGGATCCTGAGCTACCATTCCTTGGAAATTCTTACAATCTCTTCTATGTACAGTTATTCCTGTTAGCTTAGTTACATACCCTCCAATCTCATCTCCTGGAAGTGGAGTACAACATCTAGCAAATCTTATCAATGTATTGTTAACTCCATCTATTATTATTCCATAGTCATTTTTACTTGAAGAACTTTTTTCCTTCTCTTTTTTCTTCTCCATCAATTCTTCAATATTTATATTTTCTATCTTTCTCTCTTTTTCTATTTTCTTTCTAAGCTTATCAATAATTATATCAATTTTACTTCTTCTTTCACCAACATGGTAATAAAACTCATCTAAAGAGTAGATATTGTTCTTTTCCATATGCTTTTTAATAATAGGATCCTCTTCCATCTCTTTTAAAGTTATTCCTAACTTTCCAAGCTCTCTTTCTAGATTCTCTCTACCATTTTTTATAGTTTGATCTCTTACTAAATCCTTTAATACTTTTTTAATCTTACTTTTAGCACCATGGGTAACTACAATATCTAACCAATCTTTACTTGGTCCTTTAGAGTTTTTAGAAGTTATTATCTCAACTCTATCTCCATTTTGAAGTTTATAGTCTAAAGTTACTATCTTTCCATTTACCTTTGCTCCTACACACTTACAACCTATTTGAGTATGAATGGAGAAAGCAAAATCTAAAGGGGTAGCTCCATAAGGTAACTCAGTTATATCCCCTTTAGGAGAGAATACAAATACAGTTTCATTCATTATATCTTTAGTTACACTATCTATAAACTCTTGAGCTGTTTCTGCTTCATTTTGAAGTTCTAAGATATTTCTCAACCAACCATATACCTGGTCACTTTTAGTCACTTTAGTATGCTCTTTATAACTCCAGTGGGCTGCTATTCCCTCTTCTGCTACCTTATCCATCTCTTCAGTTCTAATTTGTATCTCTATAAACTTTCCTTGTGGTCCTACAATTGTTGTATGAATAGATTGATAGTTATTAGATTTAGGCACAGCAATATAATCTTTAAATCTTCCTGGAACAGGCTTAAAGTGACTGTGTATAACACCTAAAGTATTATAGCATTCTCCCTCTGTATCTACTATTATTCTAACACCCATCAAATCATAAATATCATCAAACTCTTTATTTTTTTCATACATTTTTTTATAAATACTATAAAAATGTTTAAATCTTCCCTTTACACTTCCCTTTATTCCTGTTTCATGTAAAAGGTTTACTATTCTTTCTATAAACTCTTGAATATAATCCTCTCTCTCTTTCTTTTTAGAGTCAATGAGAGATTTTATATTCATGTATTCTTTTGGCTTTAAATAACGTAAAGCTAAATCCTCTAGCTCCCATTTAATTTTAGCTATTCCCAATCTATGTGCCAATGGTGCATATATATCGAGAGTTTCCTGAGATATTGATATCTGCTTTTCAGGCTTCATATATTTCATAGTCCTCATATTATGAAGTCTATCTGCTAATTTTATAATTATAACTCTCAAATTTTGGGCCATAGCTAAGATCATTTTTCTTATATTTTCATCTTGCTTCTTAGTTCCATTAGGAAGAGTTTTTAACTTTGTAACTCCATCTACTAAAGTTGCTACTGTATCACCAAAATTATATTTAATATCAGCTAGAGTAATTAGAGTATCCTCTACAATATCGTGTAATATCCCAGCTACAATAGTATCTGTATCCATTTTCATATCAATTAAAATTTTGGTTACTTCAACAGGATGCATTATATAATCTTCACCAGATTTTCTATATTGTCCCTCATGGCACTCTTCAGCAAAGAAAAAAGCTAGCTTTATCTTTTCTATATCTACTTTTAAATCATTTTTTTCTATCTCTTTTAATATCTCTTCCCAATAATTCATAAGCAAACCTCTTTCTGTTTAAAATTTTAAAAAGTCTAAAACTTCCCCGACAATTTACAGGAGTTATTTTAGACTTTTTAAATTATCTTATCTTAATTAATACTTCATTAATGTTAAAACAGGATAATCCTTTAATTTCTCTCTTCCATTTAAGTCTTCTAATTCAATTAAGAAAGCAAGTCCTGCAACAACTCCACCTAGTTCTTCCACTAGTTTTATAGCAGCCTCCATAGTTCCACCAGTAGCTAAAAGATCATCTACTATAAGAATTCTTTGCCCTGGCTTTATTGCATCTTTATGCATACATAAAGTATTTGATCCATACTCTAAATCATAAGAGTACTCAATTACCTCTCTTGGTAATTTTTTAGGTTTTCTAACAGGAACAAAACCTATTCCCATAGCATAAGATACTGGACAACCAAATATAAATCCTCTGGCCTCTGGTCCCACTATCAAATCTACATTTTGTTCTTTAGCAAATTTTACTATCTCTTCAGTTGCAAATTTAAAAGCTGCTCCATCATTCATAAGAGGAGTAATATCTCTAAAAATTATTCCCTCTTTTGGAAAATTCTCTACTCTAGCTACATATTTTTTTAAATCCATTTCTCTTCACTCCATTACTTTTAATTTATTTTTTTAGATCTCTTATTTCAAATATCTCTTGGTTATCTGATATCAGTTTTAAAATATCTTCTCCCTTTTCATTCTCTCCCATTTTAAAATATAGATTAGATAACTCCAATAAGATTTCATCATCACTACCATTTTTTAAAATATAATCCATCAAAACTTTTTCACTTTCTACATTTTTATTATAAATTTTAGAAAGGATCTGAGAGTACTTTATCACATAGTTTTTACTATCTTTTAAGTATGGATATACATTTTTACTAAAACTTAATAGTTCCTCTTTCTTTTCTAATCTCTCCAACAGTTCTATATATGTCAAAGTGACCTCTTCATCATATTTTTCCAATGGAATCTCTCTTAAAAAATAATAACTTTCTTGTAATTTCCCCTTTTTATAGCATATCATTCCATTTAATTGCTGATAGTAAGCATCTTTTTTATTATAAGCATTTTCAAGAACCTCTAGACTTTTACTATATTCTTTCTCTTCATAATAAAGAGTTGCCAAATTTTTTATTAGCTCTTCATCTTTTGAATTTAAAGCAAAAGCCTCCTGCCAATATTTTTCTGCATTTTTGTAATCTCCAAATTGATAGTAATTATATCCTATCTCCTTCAAAAGAATAATATTTTTAGGATTAATATCATAAGATTTAAAATATTCTGGCATAGCTTTTCCATATTCACCTTGTTGTGAATAATTTACTCCCTTTAATAGAGAATATTCTGCTTCTTTATCTTTTTTTACATTACTACAACTTATAAACAACATAACTATGATTACTAAAATTAAATATCTACTCTTCTTTTGCCTCAATATTTTTATACTCCTTTTTCTCTGGAAGAATAACCCCACCTGATATAATCATTTTCACTGCATCATCTATCTTTACATCAAGTAACTTTACATCTTTTGCAGGAACAATTATAAACATTCCTGAAGTAGGATTAGGTGAAGTTGGAATAAAAACATTATAAAGTTTTTCCTCACTTTCAATAGCTTCACTCACTATGAAATTATTTTCAGAGGTTAAAAAACCTATACTATAAATACCTTTTCTAGGATACTCTACCATAACCACCTTTTCATAGGATTTCTCCCTATCTGACATAGTTATCTCTATTATTTGGCTAATAGTAGTATACACCTGTTTTATCAATGGAATTTTTAAAACTACTTCTTTTACATTTTTTATTATTCTAGCAAAAAAAACAATCTTTAAAATAAATCCAACTATACAAGTTCCACTTACCATTGTTATCAATGAAATTACATATACTAAAAGTTGAAAATAATACTCTGTATCTCCCTCTTCTACAAATCTTCCAAGTAACTCTTTTATTATTATTGTGATAAAAGAGTTTCCTAATAGAGTCATCATTATTCCCACTATCCAGTTAAATATATATACTGTCAATACAATTGGTAGCAAAGCGATCAACCCTGTATAGAAGTATGATTTAAATTTATTTATCATCTTTATCTCCTACATTTAATTCCACTAGAACTTTAGCTACTCTCATTTTTTCTACTTCTAAAATCTTTAATCTAATTCCAGAAATAACTATCTCATCATTAACCATAGCTACTCTTCCTAGCTCTGTGACTATAAGTCCTCCTAAACTCTCATAATCTTCTGAGACAGGAAGATTAATTCCAAGTTCCTCATTTAAAGTCTCTATGTTTATCATACCATCTATTTCATAAGTATTATCATCAACCTTATAGATAAACTCGTCCTCTTCTGTATCATACTCGTCACGAATCTCTCCTGTAATTTCCTCTATTAAATCCTCTATAGTTACTAGTCCAACTATTCCACCATATTCATCTAATACTAATGCAATATGAACCTTCATACTTCTAAATTCTTGCAAAATCTCTATTATAGATTTAGTTTCAGGAACAAAGTACCCAGGTCTTAAAAAGTTTTTAATAGGAGTGTCAGTTTTTCCATCTTTTACTACACCTAAAATATCTTTTATATAAAGAACTCCAATTATATTATCAATAGTATCTTCATATACTGGTATTCTAGAAAATCCATTTTCTATTATCTCTTCCCATACCTCATCTAAAGTATCATTAGCTTCAAAGGCTAACATAGAAGTTCTTGGAGTCATTACCTCTTTAGCAGTAGTCTCTCCAAAACCAACTATTGAGTTAATCATCTCCTTCTCTTCCTCTTCGATAACTCCTTCTGCTTCTCCCACATTTACTAGAGATATTATATCTTCAGCTGTGATCATTATAGTTTCATCTTTTAAATCAATTCCTAAAAGTCTTCCTATAAATTTTGATACAAACATCAATATCTTTATTACAGGTTTTAATATTAAGGCAAGCATATATACAATTCTTATAACTAAACCAGCTATTTTTATAGACTGATTTTTAGCTATTATTTTAGGAGTAATCTCTCCAAAAATAAGCAGTATAATAGTCATTCCTATAGTTGCAATTGCTATGGAAGATTTAGAGGTTCCTCCCATTATATTTATTGTTACTGCAGTTGCTATTGATGAAGCTAATATATTTACTATATTATTTCCTACTAAAAGTCCTGTTAACATCTCATTAGGATTTTTTAGCCATTTTTTTAAAAGTTCAACTTTTCCTCCCTCTCCTACCTCTTCAAATTTTTCTAAATGAATACTTCTAAATGAAGTCAGTGCAGTTTCTGAAGCTGAAAAGAACCCAGATAACATAATTAAAATAATTAACAACAAAATATTTTGATACGTGTCCAATTTGTATCTCCACTCCCCTTATTTTTATATTTTAGTTATTCAATTACAAATAACTTATCTCCTTTTTTTACTGTTTGTCCATCTTCTACTAAAATTTTTACAATTTTACATTTTTTATTTGCTTTTACTTCATTCATCAACTTCATAGCTTCAATTATACATAGTGTATCTCCAGTGGATACATTATCTCCCTCTTCTACAAAAGCTGGATTTCCAGGAGCTGATGATCTATAGAATGTTCCTACCATTGGAGCTAATATACATTCTCCCTCTACTTTTTCTACTCTCTCCTCTTTATCCTCTGTTTCATCAACTGGTTGTACATATTGTTGTGAAATAACTTGTTGAGGTACTTGAATACTCTCTACCTTAACAGGCTTCTCCTTTTTTAAAACTAACTTTATTCCTTCACTTTCTAAAGCAATCTCATTTAAATTATACTTTTCAATATTTTCTGCCAGTTCTCTTATAGTTTTTACATCTATTTTCATTTATGCCTCCAAGATATTTTAATTACTTCCTATTATTCTTAAATCTTTTACTCCATCAACTTCTGATATTTTCTCTAACATCCCCTCAATTTTTCTAAGCATATTCTCTGTTGTTTGTATAGAGATAGTTGATTTAGCTATTCCATCTACTGCTATATTTTGAACTATTGTTAGTACGTTCATATCCTCTTCTGCTATTATATTTAATATACTAGCTAGTATTCCAGGCTTATCTACTAATGACATATGAATACTAAACACCTTATCTTTACCACTTTCAAAAAACGGCTTTATATAATCTTTATATTTGTAATATGTACTTCTACTAATTCCAACTTTTTTTATCGCCTCATATTTTGATATTTTAGTATGTTGTACTAAATCATTTACTTTGATTACACTTTGAATAGAGTTTGGTAGTATTCTTTTATCTACTATATAATACTCTCTTTTCTCGTTTTTTCCCATATTTTCTCCTTACTTCAGATTAGCTTTTTTAAAAGCTTTTAGCGTATTTTTAAATAGCATTGCTACAGTCATTGGTCCAACACCACCAGGAACAGGTGTTATATACTCAACTTTATCTTTTACATTTTCATAATCTACATCACCAAATAGTCCATCTTCAGTTCTATTTATTCCAACATCTATTATAGTGGCTCCTGTCTTTACCATCTCATTTTTTAAGAATTTTGCTTTTCCAATTGCCATTACTACAACATCAGCAGCTTTAGTTTTCTCAGTTAAATTTTTAGTATTACTATTGCATACTGTAACTGTAGCTCCCTCATTTATCATTAAACTAGCCATTGGTTTTCCTACTATATTACTTCTACCTACTACAACTACATCTTTTCCCTTTAAATCTATAGAGTATTCTTTAAAAATCTCCATTATTCCTGCAGGGGTACAAGATATCATTGCTTCTTTATCATTTAACATCAAAAGTCCTAAATTTTCTGGTTTAAACCCATCTACGTCCTTTTCAATTGCTATTTTATCAATCACTTTTTTTTCATCTATATGTTTAGGTAAAGGAAGTTGTACCAATATTCCATTTACTCTCTCATCTCTATTTAGTTCCTCTATAACTTCTAAAAGTTCATTTTCACTTATATCTGTTGATAAAAAATGAGCAAAGCTTTCAAAACCTAATTCACTACATCCTTTTATTTTAGAATTTACATATATCTTAGAAGCTGGATTCTCTCCTACAAGGACAATTGCTAATCCTGGTACTCTTCCTAATTTTTCTCTAAGTTGGAAAACTTCCTCTTTTATCTCTGTTTTAATTTTTAATGCTAACTCTTTTCCATCTAGTTTTATCATTTTATTGCCTTTCTATTTTAGTATATCTCCTACTTTTAACATACCTCCATTTATAATGTCTGTACCACTTAAAAGCTTCTTATTTTCTGGTTTAACTTGAGTTAAAACTACACTTCCATCTCCTGTTTTAACTACTACTCCCATTCCCTTTTTAATATCTACAACTTCTCCACAAGCTCCACTTTCATACACTTTAAAATTCTCTTTTACCTCATAAATTTTAAATATCTTCTCATCACAAGTGGTAAAAGCTGTTGGAAATGGATTCATCCCTCTTACAAAATTAAATATCTCCCTTTCAGATCTATTCCAATCAATTCTACAATCCTCTTTTGAAAATGGTTTTACAAATGTTGCTTCATTGTGATTTTGTGGAGTTCTAGGAGCTTCCTCTTTCTCTATTAATTTAACAGCTTCTAATAATCCCTTTGCTCCTAACTCCTTTAATCTATCATGTAAAGTTAAAAAAGTATCCTCATCAGTAATCTCTGTTTTTACTTTTAGTATAACATCTCCAGCATCTAACTCTTCAGCAATATACATTATACTTACTCCACTCTCTTTTTCTCCATGGATTAGAGCAGCATTAATAGGAGCAGCTCCTCTATACTTTGGTAATAATGATGAATGAACATTTATTACTCCATATTTAGGAATATCTATTATCTCTTTAGGTAGTATCTTTCCATAAGCTACTACAACTATTAAATCAGGATTTAACTCTTTTATTAAATTTTGAGTTTCCTCATTTTTTAGACTATTTGGTTGATACACTGGAATATTGTGCTCTAAGGCATACTCTTTTACTGGAGTAAACTTAATTTTCTTACCTCTCATATTAGGTTTATCTACCTTAGTAAAAGCTCCTACTATATCATACTCTGAATTTAGTATATCAAATGATGGAACTGCAAACTCAGGTGTTCCCATAAATAAAATTCTCATCTATTTTCCTTTCTATCCTTTCCTATCTTCTCTACTAACTCTATAAATGACTCTATATCTTTAAACTCTTTATAAACAGATACGAATCTAACATAAGCTACCTCATCAACCTTCAGTAACTTTTCCATAACCATTTCTCCTAGCTCTTTACTTGGGATCTCATTTCTAAGGGAGTTTTGTATTGACTTTTCAATTTCCAATACAAAGGTTTCTAAATCTTCTCTGCTTATATTTCTCTTTATAGTAGCATTTCTTAACCCTCTAAGTAACTTATTTCTATCAAATTTTTCTCTTCTATTATCTTTTTTTACTACATATAGTGGGATCTCTTCTATTTTTTCATAAGTAGTAAATCTCTTTTCACACTTTATACACTCACGACGTCTTTTAATAGAAAATCCCTCCATAAAAGAACGACTATCTATAACCTTAGTATCTTCAGATCCACAAAATGGGCATCTCATAGCTCATCAACTCTCTTTTTTATCAATATAATCCATAACTTCTTTAGGAGTTTTACAATTTAAAAGTCCCTCTCTAAAGCTTTCCTCTCTTATTAAACGGGAAATTCTTGCTAATACTTTTAAATATATTTGACTATCTTGATTTGGAGAAGCAAAGACAAAAAACAGATTTACTTTCTCATTATCCATCGACTTAAAATCTATCTTCTCTTTAGTTACTCCAAAAGCAATTGTTAATTTTTTTGCAGCCTCAGTTTTAGCATGGGGTATTGCCACTCCCTTTCCTATCCCTGTACTTCCTAGCTTTTCTCTCTCAACAAGGGCCTTGTAAATCATATTCCCCTCACTTGAGATATTAGAAGAATTTTCAATTAATTTTGAAAGCTCTACCAAAACTTCATCCTTTGTTTTAGCATTTAAATTTAGAGAAATTAATTCCTCAGACATATAGCTAGTTATTTTAATAATATTAGTCATTTCTAGCCTCCATAATATAATTTTTTAGTTTAATATCTATTCCTAAATAAAAATTTACATACTTTTCTAAAAGAGATATAACATTTTTTATATTTTCTAACTCATCCTCTTCAATTTTTATATCTTTTGCTCTTCCATTTACATATTTTTCTATTATCTTTTTCTCTTTTTCAGAAACCTTGTAAATTCCCCTTTCATTTTCTGAAATAAAGCTTGATTTTTCAAATGAGAAATTATTTCCTTTCCCTATATTTATTTTAAGACCTTCATCTTTTATTATATAATAGATAAAATACCCTACAAGAATATAATTTTTTCTTATATCTTTGTTTGTTTTTAAAAATTCTAAGCTTCTTATGCTTATTTGATATAAAGATTTTTTTCTATTATTTTCCATTAAAATACTGTTTAGCAAAGCTAAAAAATATAAAGCTATTCCTAAATTTTCGAGATCAGATTTTATATCTAAATAATCCTCTATTCCATTGAAACTGCTTACTATGTAGCTGTCACCTTTTTTATAAAAGGAGAAATTTGTCAAAGATAGCACATCTATAGAGCTTATCTCTCTTTTTTTACTTTTTCTCACTCCCTTTAACAAAAAAGTTTGCTTTCCAAAGTTCTCTGTAAAAACAGTTATATATCTATCAGCTTCTCCAAAATCTTGTTTATTAATAATTAATCCTCTATCATTTATAAACTTGATCATATTTTAGATAACTCCTCTATTCTAATATCAGAATTAACTTCATAGTTTTCAATTTTTAACTCTGCTACTAGAATATCTCCATCATAGATTTTAAAGATAGTAGGTAATAAATAACCATTAAACATCTTAAGCTTATCTATTTTTATCAATGTATTATTCTCTAAAACTATATTTTCTACCTTTTTGGAGTAATAATCATTTTTAAATTTCTCATCTTCTTTCTCTTTGTTTAGTATAAACTTAATTGTATTTAAAATATCATTTTCATTATCTTTAATCTCTTCTTCTGTAGTTTGCTCAAAAAGTGGAAGATATACAATTTTTTTATCTTGATTATAAATATATATTTCCCCTTTATTAAACTTAGGCTCAATAATCTCTTTTCTCATAAAATTTGGAAAAATATAGAATAGATTATACTTACTTTTCTTCTCTTTTCCATTTATTTTTAAACTCTCACTAACCTTCGTAGTAAGATTTCTTATTTGATTTAGCTCGGCACCATAAGAAAAAAAACTACTAAATATAAATAATGATATTATTAAGATTCTCTTCATTTTTTTGTCCTCTTTTCACTATTTGGAACTAAAATTAAAACTTCAACTAAATTTCTTATATCAACTTCAGTCTCAACTTTTATACTTTTTAAAATCTCTACTCCGCTTTCTGATACTTCTTTCACTTTTCCAAGATACAGATCTTTAGGATAGATTTCACTTATTCCTGATGTATATATCTTCTCACCTACACTTACAGTATCATCAAAAGTATTAGCTTCAAAATATAGTGTTCCATCTCCTTCATCGCTTCCTCTTAAAACACCTAAGGCTCCATTTTCCGTTAGAGAACTAACTATATAATCTTCAGCAGTTATCATATCTACTATTGAATAGTCATTGTAAACCTTTCCAACTTTTCCTATTAAGTTTTCTCCAGCTAGAACAATGTAATTTTTTTCAATTCCATCTTTTTTCCCTAAATCAATATAGAATCTTTCATATAGATTATTAGCATTTCTAAAATTAATTTTAGCTACCCTTATATTTAATCCCTTTTCCTCTTTCATCTGTAAAATATCTCTCAACCTATTATTTTCATCACTAAGTTTTTTATTTTCTGAAACTAAAATATCATATTTTACATGCTCAGTTTTTAATACCCTATTCTCCTCTAATACTTTCTTATAGCTCACTACTGCTTCAGAAGTTTCCTGTAAAAATCTTCCCACTTGATATATTTTTCTTTGAATTGGAAAGATAGTGTGACTGATTATATCTATACCTGAATTAACCGCACCTTTAAAAAGTACAAATATAAATATAATAACAAAAAATATTATAATAATTTTTCTCTTAGCTTGGCCTTTTTTCTCTTTTTTTCCTCTTAGCATTTTATGCCAATTCCTTTAATAATTCTACAACTATTCTTGCTGTATTTACCATATCTTCAATCTCTATATATTCCTCTTTTGTATGAACCTTCGTCATTCCTACAGCTATAGTTAAAGTTTTAAACCCCTTTTCATTATACACATTTGAGTCACTTCCACCACCAGTAGACTTTGTAACATATTCTAATCCTGCATTTTCACAAGCTTTTTTGAAGTAAGATAAAATCTCCTCATCTTCAGTTAAATGATATCCTGAGTACCCTTTTTCCACTCCATTTTCAAACTCTGCTCCAAACTCTTTAGCTACTTCTACAAATATATCATTTGTTTCTTTAAGAAGATTATCTAATTTCTCTCCAGAGAAACTTCTAGCCTCATATTGAAGAGTTACTTCAGGCATAACTATATTAACAGCTTCTCCTCCCCTTACTACACCAATATTTGAAGTAGTTTCAGAGTCTATTCTTCCAAGTTTTATTTTAGTTATAGCATGAGCAGCTACTGTTAAAGCATTTATTCCATTTTCAGGAGCAATCCCAGCATGAGCAGGTCTTCCTATTATCTTCATTTTTCCCTTTGCTGAAAATGGAGTTTGAGTTATTCCAATACCTGGTTTTCCACTTGAATCTAAAACAAATGAAAAATCTGGTGAATATTTTTCTATATCGAATCCCTTTGCTCCTAATAATCCTATCTCTTCAGCTATTGAAAAAACAACTATGATCTCTGGGTGATCCATATTATTCTCTTTAATCACTTTAATAGCTTCTATTATGTTTGCAATTCCTGCCTTATCATCTCCACCAAGCACAGTTGTTCCATCACTTTTTATAATCCCATCTTCTATAATTGGATTTACTTTATCACAAGGCAATACAGTATCCATATGTGCACTTAGTAAAACTTTTTTCTTTCCAGGTGCTCTTAATACTCCTATTATATTTCCAGCATTTCCTCCAACTTTATCCCCAGCATTATCTTCTAATACTTCCATTCCTAGTTCTTCTAATTGTTTTTTTATATAGTCAGCAACTTCTCTTTCTTTTAATGAAGGAGACGAAATTTTTGCCATATTAATAAAATTTTCAATCATTCTCTCTCTATTTATCACAATATTTCCTCCTAGTTAAAATTTACACTCTTTTAATAATTATAATATATTTATAGTGGTTTTGTAAAGTACTACTGGTTCAAAAAAATAGACAATTTTATATTTTTGTCTTCTTTATACAAAAAATAGGAAAATCTACTTTAAATGATTGGTGCCCTTACAACACCTACTTCAGTAAATTTTCCCTATTTTTATCTAACTATGAAAATCAATAACTATACTAATAGATTTACTAAACAAAGTACCCCTATGAATATTAATGGAATATTTAACTTTTTAAAATCTCCAGTTATCAAATGAATAAGAATATAGCTTAAAAATCCTAAGCTTAATCCTGTACTTATACTATAAGTTAAAGGCATCATTATAATAATTATAAAGCAAGGAAATAATGTTTTTAAATCTGTAAAGTCTAAATCAGCTATATGTTTGAACATATATACTCCTACTATTATTAGTGCTGATGCAGTAGCATATCCTGGTACAACAGCTACCAATGGAGAGAAAAGTAGAGCAAATAGGAATAATACTCCTGTTACAACTGAAGCAAGTCCTGTTTTAGCTCCTACAGCTATTCCTGCTGCTGACTCTACAAAGGTTGTTACTGTACTTGTTCCTAATACAGATCCTATTATTGTAGAGAATACATCTGTATAAAGCATTCTTCCAAATCCTTTTATTTTTCCATCTTTATCTACAATTCCCGCTTGTCTTGAACAAGAGATTAAAGTTCCTAAAGTATCAAATAGATCTACAAACATAAATGAAAAGATAGGTCCTATTAAAGATAATTTAAATGCTCCTGCAATATCTAGCTTTCCTGCTATTGGTGCTATACTTGGTGGTAATGATACAACTTTTTCTGGTAGAGCTATATCTCCACTTATAAATCCTAGTATTGTAGATACTATTATTCCTATAAGCATTCCACCTTTAACTCTTTTTATCTCTAAAACTATGGCTACGATTAATCCCACTATTCCTATTAATGTAGTAGTTTTCATCTCTCCTAATCCCACTACTGTAGCTGGATTAGCAGTTACTAATCCCATATTTATTAACCCTATAAAAGTTATAAATAATCCTATTCCTCCTCCAACTGCTATTTTCAATGGCATAGGGATAGCATAAGCAATTTTCTCTCTAATTCCACCTAAAGAAAGAACAAAGAAAAATAATCCAGACATAAATACTATTCCAAGTGATGTTTCCCAAGGAATTCCTCTTCCTAAAACTAAAGTAAAAGTGAAAAATGCGTTAAGTCCCATTCCTGGTGCTAAAGCAAAAGGTGCATTTGCCCAAAGTCCAGAAATAATAGTAGCTAATGCAGAAGTAAGACAAGTAACTGTTATTAATGCCCCTTTATCCATTCCTGTCATTCCTAAAATAGAAGGGTTTACAAAAATAATGTATGACATTGCTAAAAATGTTGTAATTCCTCCTATTACCTCTTGTCTTACTGTACTTCCTCTCTCTGAAATCTTATACAGCCTTTCTAAAGCTCCTGTGTTTTCCATTTTTTCCTCCTATATAAATTTTTATTTAGATAACCTTTTAATAAACTCTTTTGGTAGAGGTAAGTCTATCTCTATTCCATATTTAGAGATTTTTAAGTAATGGGAAAAAAGATACATATTTTTCTCTTTTTTATTTCCATATCTAGTGTCTCCAATTATAGGATTACCCATAGAAGAAAGTTGAACCCTCAATTGGTGTGTTCTTCCACTTCCCAATGTTCCTTCAAGTAGAGTACAATTTTTACCATATTCAATAACTTTAAAAAAACTTACACTCTCTTTTGCTCCAACTTCATACTTATCTAGCTCTATCACTCTATCATCAATTTTCTTTAAAAAACTTTTTATCTGAAACTCTTTTTTTGCTACTTTTCCCTCTACTAAAATATAGTATCTTTTCTCTATGTTTCTCTCTCTTATCTCTTCAGATAACTCTCTTGTTACCACTAAACTTTTAGCTCCAACTACTAATCCAGAAGTAGCCTTATCTATTCTATTTACAAAGTTAAAATTAGGATTTTTTAGATACTCTTTTAATATTTCAGATACTCCATACTCATGACCACTTCCCTTATGCATAACCATATTAGCAGCCTTATTTATAATTAAAACTCTTTCATCTTCATAAACTATTAGATTTTTAATTTTTTCTAACTCTTTTAAATCTATTTCGTTATTTTTATCACACTCTTCCTCTACTAGAAAGTATAATTTTACCACATCATTGAGCTGAAGTCTATAATTTTCTTTAGATTTTTTTCCATTTACTTTTATTTTCCCAACTCTTATCCCTTTAAATATCTCAGTTAAAGGCAATTTTGGCAACTTTTTCCTTAAAAATTTATCTAATCTTACCTCTTCATACTCTCTATCTATTATATACTCCATATCTCTCCTAATCTCTATATATTCTAACACTTTGAACTATTCCCAACATAATAAAACTTATAAGAAGAGAAGTTCCACCATAGCTCATTAAAAGCAGAGGTTTTCCTGTAACAGGCATGATTCCCATAGTCATTCCAACATTTATTACAAAATGAAAGAAAAATATACTTCCAATTCCATAACTTATAAGCTTTCCAAAACTATCCTTAGTAGTATCTGCTATGTATAAAATTTGAGCTATCAAAATAATATAGAGTACGAATAATACTACTCCCCCTATAAATCCTCTCTCCTCTAAAAAAACAGAAACAATAAAGTCAGTGTGAGCCTCTGGAAGAAATCTTAACTTACTTTGAGTACTCTTTAAAAATCCTTTCCCATAAAGCTCTCCAGATCCAATAGCTATCATAGATTGCATTACATTCCAACCACTTCCTAAAAGATCAGCTTCTGGATTTAAAAAGGTCATTACCCTCTGTCTCTGATAATCTTTTAATAAAAAAAGATAAGCAATAGGAACAAAGGTAGCTCCACTTAAAAATAGTATAATTATTGTTTTCCAATCTAAATTATGCATAAACAAAATAACACTACAAGTCATAACTATTATAAGAGTAGTCCCTAAATCTGGTTGTTTTAATATAAGAAGAAGTATAGGTCCTATATGTAACCCCGTAATCATTACACTTTTTAAGCCTACAACTCTCTCTCTAAAATTACTTGTTAAAAAAGCTGATAGAGTTATTACAACTAAGACTTTTCCAACTTCAGCAGGTTGTATACTAATAGGTCCTAAACTGATCCATCTCTGTGCTCCTAACCTACTTACTCCTAAAACTAAAACAGATAAAAGCAATCCCAAATTTAATATATAAAGAACTTTATAGTATTTATAATATTTTCTATAATCTATAAAAGAAACTATAATATAAGCTACTAAACCTATTACAGTCCATATGCTCTCTTTTATATAGAAGGAACTTCCTTTAGAAACAGTAGCACTATATATTGTAGAGATACTTATTGCCACTATTATTAAAGCATTTAAAACAAGATAATTATTCATTTTTTTTACTTTTTTTAAAAAAAGTTTTAGTTCTCTACTACTTTTCATTAGTTACCTCTTATTTTCCAGTGTGCCCAAATCCTCCAGCACCTCTTTCAGTTTCGTCTAAAGTATCTACCACTTCAAACTCCATCTGTGCCACTTTATTTAATACTAATTGTCCTATTCTCTCTTGTGGTTGTATTACATAATCATCTTTACTTAAATTGATTAATATAACCCCTATCTCTCCCCTATAATCAGAATCTATTGTTCCAATAGCATTAGCCATGCTAATCCCATGTTTTAATGCAAGTCCACTTCTTGGTCTAACTTGAACTTCATATCCTTCTGGTATAGCCATTTTTATTCCAGTAGGAACAAGGACTCTCTCTAGCATTCCCAAAGTAATTGGTTCTTTTATATTAGCTCTTACATCCATTCCTGCAGAACCACTTGTCTCATATTTAGGAAGAGTTACTCCCTCTTCTACTTTCACTTTTACTAATACTTTTTCCATTGCTTCTCCTTATACATTTCCTAAAATTGTCCATGAGTAATATTTTTCATCAAATATTATCTGTGCTGTCTCTTTTATATCCTCAAGAGTAATCTTTTCTATAGATTCTATTATCTTATCTATATCTATTACCTCTCCATAAAGTAAGTAAGAGTTAGCCATTCTATTCATCTTTCCTTTACTTCCCTCTAAACTGAAAGTAAGCATACTTAAAAATTGATTTTTAGATTTTTGTAACTCATACTCACTAATTCCGTTCTCTCTTATATCTTCAAACTCTTCTCTAATAATCTCTATTACCTCTTTATAACTCTCGTGAGTTGTTCCTGCATATACAGTGAAAACTCCCCCCTCTAAAAAGGCACTTGAATATGTATAAACTGAGTAAGCTAAACCTCTCTCCTCTCTTATTTTTTGGAAAAGCCTAGAACTCATATTTCCACCTAATACACTTGATATAATAGCTGCTGGATATTTTTTCTCATCTACTAAACTAACACCTTTAGTGTTAAAACATAGGTGTACTTGGTTAGTATCTCTAACTATCTTATTTTCTCCACTATTAATAGTATAAGTAGTATCTATTTTTCTATCTACTGGATAATCCTCTAATTTTCCAAATCCCTCTTCTAACATATTAAATATTTCATCACAATCCATTTTTCCAGCAACAGATATTACTAAATTTGAAGCTCTATATTGATCTTTAAAATATTTTAAAAATCTTTCTCTATCTATCCCCTTTAAACTCTCTATTGTTCCTAAAACACTATTAGATTGTGTTCCTGTTACAGCAAATTGAATATTTTCATCATGTATAGTCTCTTCAGGAATATCCTCATACATTCTTATCTCTTCTATTATTACATTTCTCTCTTTATCTAAATTTTCCTCTGTAAAAGTAGAGTTTAAAAACATATCTGAAAGAATCTCTATCCCTTTCCCAATCTTGTTGGATAGCATCTGTATATAATAGCAAGTAGTATCTCTACTTGTGAAGGCATTTATCATTCCACCTTCATTATCTACCTCTTCGGAAATCTCCTTAGCACTTCTGTTTGTTGTCCCTTTGAACATCATATGTTCTATATAGTGAGATACTCCACTTTCATGTGGATACTCATCTCTTGACCCTGTTTTTACAAATATACCTAGACTTATAGTATTTATACTCTCGATATTATCCATAAGTACAGGTATTCCATTACTTAATTTTCTTACCTCTATACTCATTTTCAACTCCAATCATAACTACTCAGTCACTTTTATTTTAATATTCTGCTTTATTTAGTAAATAAACTCCTACCACCAAGAAAATTATATTGGGTATCCACCCTCCAATAAATGGATTTAAAAATCCATTGGCACTAAGTGCCTCAAAGGAAGCCTGTACCACATAGTAACCATAACCTAATAGCACACATACCCCTAAGCTCACAGCAGAGGTTCCTCTTACATATCTTCCTCCTAAAGCTAATCCAAGAAATGATATTACAAAACTAGCAAAAGGAAAAGAGTATCTATTTCCTAACTCTACTAATAACTCCCTTGTATCTCCCCCTATACTCTTCATCTCTCTTATTGTTTTTTTCAAATCTTTTATAGTAAGAGTTCTAGGCTCAACACTTAAAGTTATAAAATTTTCAGGATTATCTCTGTATTTTTTCTCAGCAAAATACTCCTTACTCTCACTTTTTTTATTATCATCTCCAAAGTAAATATTAGCATCTTTTAACATCCACATCTCTTTGCTGAAATTATATCTTCCCTCTGGAGCTGTTATTATTCTTTCGATCTCATCAAAATCTTCATTCAAATCTATAATTTGAATATTTTCAGCAAAACCTGTCTCTCTATTTATTTTTTCCATTAAATAAATATAGTTGGAATTCTCCCCTCTTAAGAAAGCATTTCTTTTTTCTACTGGGGCTACCCTTTCTAAAACTTCTCCTCTTCTTAAATCTCTATTTATCTTTAGAGATATAGGATAAAGTGTATCATTAATCCAAAATACTACTCCAGATATAATAGCTGATATTACAATAGGAAATAGTACAATTCTTCTAAACTTTATTCCTGAAGTTTTAAGAGATATTATCTCTAAATTTGAAGCCATACTACTAATTGTCATCATACTTCCTAATAATACAGCTAGGGGTGCTACATCTATAAAAGTTCTTGGCATCAAAGTAACTACATAGTATATAGCTTCATTGGGAGTAAATCTCCCATCACTTAAGTATTTCACCACTCTAAAAAGTTGACTTACTATAAATATTCCCATAAAAGCCATTAAGCTTAAAAGAAAGGCTCTTAAAAAATTTTTACTTATATATTTATCAATTATTTTCACTATATCACCCTTGCCTTCTTTTTATACATAAGAAATGTCACTACAAAAAGAATTAAGTTAGGTATCCAAACTCCTATAAATGCTGGAATAACCCCTTTAGTTGACATTACCATTCCTATATTTAAGCAAGTTATATAAGAAAATATTACTACCAGACTTAAGGCAAAATTAGCTCCCTTTCCACTTCTATGATGACCTATAGATAAAAATACCCCTAAAAGTGATAACATTATTGTAGAGAATGGTACTGCTATTTTCTTATTTATCTCTACTTTATATGCAAGCTTCTCTTCAGGACTCTTATCTTTAATCTCTTTAATTAAAGTTAAAACTCCTTTAGCTTCAATATCATCTACTTTTAATTCCATCTCACTAAAGTAAGCTGCCAATGGTATCTTCTTTTCATCAAATTTTCCTCTTAAAGTTTCCTTTCCCTGCTCATTGAAATTATAGAACTTAGAATTTTTTAATACCATTGCTGAATCTTTCCAATACGCTTCCTCTCCTACTACTACTGTTGGAAAATGTTTATCTTCAGCTTTTTGAAATATAAGTATTCCTTTAGCTACCTTACTTTTTCCCTCTAATCTATCTATATAGAGATTATACTCATCTACTTCATCTATAAAAGTTTTCTCTTTAAGTTGAAAAACTGGATTTTCATAAGCTATTTTCATTGTTAAATATTGTAATTTTGCCACTGAACGCGGAATAATACTCTCTTGTAAGAAAAATATAAACAGTGTTACTACACAAGCAATTTTTACTATGGGATTTACTATTTTCTTTAAAGACATTCCTACAGCACTCATTGCTGTTGCTTCACTAGTTCTTGTAAATTTTGAAAAAGTCAACATTATTCCTAAAAACATTCCCATAGGTATAGTTTGAGATAAAATCGGTGGAAGATAAAAGGATAAAATCCTCAACACATCTATTATAGATATCCCTTTCACTATTATATTTTCCATCATTGCCACAATTATATCTATAAGGAATATAAATGTAAATAGAGAGATTCCAAATATTATAGGTAGTTTTATCTCATTTAGAATATACTTTTCTATTATTTTCATATACCTCTCCTAAAAAATTTTATTTAAGTATCTATCTATTAACTTCTCATTTTTTATATCATTTAACTTATCTTTAAAAACCTTTGGTATATAGTTTTCAATAAGAGGAGCTGTGTTTAAAAAAGTTTCTGCTGCCTTACTATTCTCCCCATATTTTTTTATTTTTGGAAATATATCTGCTGAAAAGTTAAAAATAAATATTATCACTAAAGCTAATACAGCTCCTTTTATAGCACCTATTATCCCCCCTAATACTCTTATTACAAAACCTTTAGTTAAACCTTCCATTATATTTTTTATAAAATGCAAGAATATCCCTATTACTATATATACTGCCCAAAACATTCCAATATAAGTTAAAAAATAAGTTGTTTCACTAGATTTTAATCCTAAGAACTCCATCAACATAGGTGTCAAATGCTTAGCTGCTATAAAATTTATCACTAATCCAAATACAGATAAAAATTCTACAAATAATCCACTTTTTAGCCCATCTAAAATGGCTAAAACTAAAACTACTAATATTACAATATCTAAATACATAGTTACCCCTTTTAGTTATTTATTATTCTCACCCAAAGTGCTTTTAAATACAAAGTTTCAGGAACATGTAATATCCATGGATGATCTTCTGGTTGATAATTTATCCCTATCACTTGTAATAACTTCCCATTTTTAGAAGCTGCCATTCTTGTTACCTCTATTAAATCTTGTAAAGAGATATGATAAGCACATGTTATTACTCCTAATATTCCTCCATCTTCTAACAGTTTAAAACTATCATCACATAATTCAAAGAAAAAATCTCTTCCCTTATGAATATCTGCTTTTCTTTTAATAAGAGATGGGGGATCTAAAGTTATCACATCATACTTCTCTCCTCTTCCTACTAAAGTTTTTAAAAGTAAGAAAGCATCTCCCTCCATAGTTGTAAAGCTTCCTTCAAATCCATTTAATTCATAATTTTCCCTACATAACTCTAAAGCGTGAGGTTCTTTATCAATAGCCACAACTTTTTTACAGTTTTCTTTAAGAGCTGCCATTGAAAATCCACCACTACTTGAGAATACATCTAAAAATCTAGTATCCTTATTCAGATATTTTCTTATAAATTTTCTTGAATCTCTTTGATCTAAGAAAAATCCTGTTTTCTGTCCATCTATTATATCTATTCCATATTTTAAGCCATTATCTTCCATGATAACTCTTTCAGGAATCTCTCCATATATTATTCCAGTTTTTTGCTCTACTCCCTCATGAGTTCTGTTCTCTACATCACTTCTCTCATAGATTCCCTTAGGTTTCATAACCTTTTTTATAGCATTTATTATCTCTTGTCTAAATTTTTCTACTCCTGAATTTCTAAATTGTACAGCTACATACTTATCAAATTTATCAATTATCAGTCCTGGTATTCCATCTCCCTCAGAGAAAAATGCCCTTATACAGTTAGTTTCATTTGCTAAGTGCTCTCTTTTTTTATAAGCACTTCTTATTTTATTTAAAATAAAATCTTTATCTATCTTTTCATCTTTTGTTGTTAAAACTCTCACATATGCAGAGGTAGAATCTGTTACATATCCTCTTCCAACAAATGTCATATCCTCCATACAAACATCAACTATATCTCCATTTTCTATCTTTCCTATTGTACTTTTAACCTCATCTTTAAATACATTTGGATAAAAATTTTGAATTTTTTTCTCCTTACCCTTTTCTAATATTATCTTTGCCATTCTCTCTCCTTATTTTGTTATTAAATATGGTTTTCCATTCTCTTTATATACTCTATAAACTCTTCTTCCTATTCCAGTTAAAATATCCCATGAACATTTGTGCTCCACATTTATCTCTTCTATTATATCATCTCTAACTACTATTACCTCTGTTCCTAGTGATATCTTACTTTTTATATTTTCAGGGATTTTTACCATACACATATCCATGCATATCTCTCCAATGATTGGACACTTTTCTCCTTCAATAATAACATAACTCTTTCCTGTAAACTCTTTTTTTAACCCATCTGCATATCCCATTCCAAGAGTTGCAAATGTCTCTCCCTTATGAAGTATATATTTTCTTCCATAAGATATACAAGTTTCCTCATCTACAGTTCTTATTGATAAAATCCTTGTTTTTACTGTGAATACTCTCCTTAAGTCAGAAACTCTATAGTTCGCTATCATACCATACATACAAATTCCAGCTCTTACAATATTTCCCATATAATTTGAATTAAATCTCAATATCCCACCACTATTTAATACATGAAGATATTTTACTCTATCTCTATATTTATCAAATTTTTTAAATTTATCCAACTGTCTCTCTGTATATTTGTCAGCTTCCTCATTAAATCCATCAGCATCAGAAAGATGTGAATAGATACCCTTTATATTTAAATTTTTATTTAAACAGTAATCTACTACCTCTAATCCCTCATCTACAAGAAAACCTAATCTTCCCATCCCAGTATCTATTTTTATATGCATTCCTACATTTAATTTCTTCTCTTCTATATACTTTATCTGCTCCCAGTTTCCAATAGTTACTTGAATATTATTCTCATCTGCCACCGATAACTCTTCATCTAATAAATTTCCTAAAACCAAAATATTCTCTTTAATCCCTGCATCTCTTAAATCTAATCCCTCATCTAGACAGGCTACTGCAAAAAAATGTATCCCATTTTTAGAAAGGTATCTTGCAGTTTCAATTGCTCCAAATCCATAGCTATTCGCTTTGACTACTGCCATTATCTCCGTTCCATGAACCTTCTCTCTCAGTTTGTCTATATTATAAAGTAAATTGTCCATCTCTATCTCTAACCATGCTCTCATTTTTTACCTCTTTTCTGCAATAATCTCACTTTCACTCTAGATTTTTAAATATATAGAGTATTGAAGTAACTCAACAATACTCTATATAATCTTTTATCTATCTACTTAACTATTTTATACTAATATCTTTTCTTTATTCTCTTTTTTATCCTCTTTTTTTAATTTGCTCTCAATTCCAGAGTTTCCACCAGCTCTTTTTTTCTTATCTAATAAGTACATTATTGGAGTAGCAACAAAAACTGAACTGTATGTTCCTGCTAAAATTCCAATTAAAAGAGTTACTATAAATGTCTTTAATGAATCTCCACCAAATATTAAAATCGCTATAATTGCAAATAGTGTAGTTACAGATGTATTTATAGTTCTTATCATAACTTGGTTGATACTCTTATCTAAAATATCTTCAAAAGACAGTTTCTCTTTTGTTTTACGTTTTAAATTCTCTCTTACCCTATCAAATACTACTATTGTATTGTTAATAGAGTATCCTAATATTGTAAGTACAGCTGCTATAAATGGTGTATCAACTTCATAACCTAATAGTGCTATCACTCCTACAGCAACAATAATATCATGAATCAATGCTGTTACTGCTCCTATTGAGAATAAAAACTCAAATCTCATTGTTATGTAAAGAATGATTAAAACAGTTCCAAGGGCTAGAGAGTATACAGCAGAAGTTTTTAATTCCTTACCTATACTTGCCCCTACTTTATCTACCTTATCTAAATTATAATTTCCTACATTTTTTAAACTCTCTAAAACAGCTTCTTTTTGTGCTTCATTTAACTCTTGAGTTCTTATAATTACTGTATTATCTTCTGAAACCTGTACTTTTCTACTATTTGAACTAAATTGAGGAATCTCTTTTGAAATTTGATCTAAATTATTATTGATCTCTTTTAGAGTTATACTCTTTTCAAATTTTACTTGAATTAAGCTTCCTCCTGAGAAATCTATACCATAGTTTAATCCTTTAAAGATCAATACTCCTAAAGATAGGATAACTAGAAAAAGAGAAAGTCCCAAATATTTTTTACTATTTCTTATAATTCCTATTTGCATAACTATCTCCCCTTTACTCCAAATAACTCTGGTCTCTCAAATTTAAATGTTTTAACAAATACAAGTAAAAGTATCTTAGTAATAGTTACTGCTGTAAACATAGAAGCAAGTGTACCTATTGTCAAAGTTACAGCAAATCCTTTTACTGGTCCAGTTCCAAAAGTAAATAGTATAGCTGTTATAATAAGAGTTGTAATATTTGAGTCAAATATTGCTACAAACCCCTTATTAAATCCAACATTTATACTGTTGATTATACTGTTTCCTAATCTAAGCTCCTCTTTTACTCTTTCAAAAATAATTACGTTAGCATCAACTGCCATACCAGCTGATAAAATAAGTCCAGCTATTCCTGGTAAAGTTAAAGTTGCATCAATAAAGTTTAAAGCTCCAAAAGTAATCAATCCAAATATCACTAAGGCTATATCAGCAACTATTCCTGGAAGTCTATAGAAAACTAACATAAATACCCCTATTAAAGCCATAGCAAGTATTCCAGCGTTTTTACTTTGAGCTATAGATTCATCTCCTAAAGAAGCTCCTACAGTTCTTGTTTCAGCTATTTCAGCTTTTACTGGCAAAGCTCCTGCATTTAAAAGAGTAGCAGTGGCTTTAGCTTCCTCTACAGTGTAGTTTCCAGTTATAACTCCACTTCCACTTGGAATTTCACTATTTATCATAGGTGCTGTTTGTACAGCTCCATCTAATGTAATTGCTAATTGCTTTCCTATATTATTTCTAGTGATCTCAGCAAACTTTACTGCTCCCTCTTGGTTCATCTCAAATTGAATTTGTGGTCTTCCAAGATTATCATAAGAAACATCAGCTTTTTTAAGTGCTCCCCCTGTTAAAAGAGTCTCACCTAAAGTTCCATCAGGATTCATTATTTTAAACTCTAAAAGAGCTGTTTTTCCTATCATCTTTATTGCATCTTCAGTATTATTTATCCCTGGCAACTCTATTATTACTTTGTTATCTCCAGCTTTTTGTACAACTGATTCAGCTACTCCCAATCCATTTATTCTTCTATCTAGTACCTCTATAAGTCTGTCCATAGCTTCTGAATCTATAGTTACTCCCTCTTCAGGTACTGCTTCTAATACTACGTATACTCCACCTTTTAAATCTAGTCCTAGCTTAGTTGGTTTAGCAAAACTTAACCAAATAGCTCCACAGACTACCATTATTACAAGGAGTAATCTCATCATTAATTTTGAACTCATTTTCCCCTCCAGCTACTATTTTTTTCTATCTAAAAAAGTCTGAAGTATTATAGCTGCTGCTACTTTATCTACTACCTTTCTCTTTTCTAAAGCTCCCTTTTTATTACTTTCATTAAGAAGTCTATCTGCAGAAACAGTAGTCAGTCTTTCGTCAACCTCAAAAATTTCTAATCCCTCTATATTTTTGTTAAGTTTCTCTATAAACTCTCTTACTTTTTCAGCTTGTCTCTTTTCTGTCCCATCTAAACTTTTAGGTATACCTATAACTAGAGATTTTGTATTCTCCTGAATAAGTATCTCTTCTATTCTTTTTACTGCTTTTGTTTTTCTTCTGTCGATAACTTCAAGGGGAGTGGCTAAAATCCCCATTATATCTGATTTAGCCACACCTATCCTCACATCACCAACATCTAAGGCAACATATTTTTTATACATTTTTCCCTCTTATAATAAAGTTGTTAAAGTTTCTCTTACTTTAGCTACAGCTTCCTCTATCTTAGCTGCATCTTTTCCTCCAGCTTGAGCAAAATCTGGTCTTCCTCCACCATTTCCTCCAGCAATTTGAGCAGCTTCTTTAACTAGATTTCCAGCTTTAACTTTTCCTATTAGATCTTTAGTTACTCCTACAGCAAATATAGCTTTATCCTCTCCAGAAGCAAGAACTACTACACAACTTCCTAACTTCTCTTTTAACGAGTCAACCATTTGTCTTAACTCCTCAGCTGTTTTATCCTTAAATGTTTTTATTACAACTTTAACTCCATTTATCTCTTCTGCAGCTTCATTTAATGATCCAGCTTCAAAATTTGTTATTTTAGCTTTTAAAGCCTCTATCTCTTTAGAGTTTTCTCTTAAAGTTTCAGTCATTTTTTCAACTCTTTCAACTACATTAGCCTCATCAGATTTTACTGTCTTAGCTATCTCTTTAAGAGTATTTTCCATCTTTTTAACAAATTTATATGCTCCAAGTCCTGTTACAGCCTCTATTCTTCTTACTCCAGCAGCTATTCCACTTTCAGACTCTATCTTAAATAATCCTATTTTAGCAATATTATCTATGTGAGTTCCTCCACAAAGCTCAATAGAGAAGTCATCTACTTTTACAACTCTTACTACATCTCCATATTTGTCTCCAAATAGAGCCATAGCTCCCTCTTTTTTAGCTTCATCCATACTCATATCTTTTATAGTTACACATAGAGACTCAGCAATTTTTTCATTTACTAAGTTTTCTACTTTTTCAATCTCTTCAGCTGTCATAGCTTCATAGTGGTTAAAGTCAAATCTTAATCTTTGTCCATTTACTAGTGATCCAGCTTGTTGAACATGAGTTCCTAATACCTCTCTTAAGGCTTTGTGTAATAAGTGAGTAGCTGTATGGTTTTTAGCAGTAGCAAGTCTATTCATCTCATCTACTTCTAATAGATACTCCTCTCCCTCTTTAGCTTCTCCTTTTATTACTTCAACTGTATGAGTAAATATTCCTTTTTGTTTTTGAACATCTACTACTTTTCCTTCAAATCCATTACCAGATATAACTCCTGTATCAGCAGCTTGTCCTCCAGATTCTCCATAGAAAGGAGTTGTATCAAATATCATAAGAGTTTTTCCATCTTTTCCCTCTCTGATACTTAATAATTTAGCTGTCTCTTTTAAAGTTTCATATCCTACAAAGTTAGTAGCTCCATATTTATCATAGAACTCTTCGATAAAGCTATCTTGTCCTTTTTCCATTACAACTTCTCTAGCTGCTCTTGCTTTCTCTTTTTGCTCTTCCATCTTAGCTTCAAACTCTTCTCTTGAAACCTCTACACCATTCTCTTCACATATCTCTTCAGTTAACTCATATGGGAATCCATAAGTGTCATATAGTCTGAAAGTTATATCTCCAGAAAGTTTCTTTCCACCCTCTGATTTTACTTTTTCTATCTCTTGGTTTACAAGTTGTATTCCTTGGTCAAGAGTACGAGAGAATTTCTCTTCCTCTATCTTAACTACTTTTTTGATGTGCTCTAAGTTGTCATTTAAATCTGGATAAGCTTCATTCATCATCTCTACAACTTTATCTACCATCTTATATAGGAATAACTCTGATTGTCCTAATAATCTTCCGTGTCTTACAGCTCTTCTTAAGATTCTTCTTAATACATATCCTCTTCCTTCATTAGATGGGATTACTCCATCATTTATTAAGAAAGTAACTGCTCTTGAGTGGTCAGTTATAACTTTTAAAGAGAAGTCTTTTTCTTTATCCTCTCCATATTTAGTATTAGTTAATCTTCCAGCCTCTTCTACTAATGGGAATAATAAGTCTGTTTCAAAGTTGTTAGACTTACCTTGTACCATAGCAGTAACTCTCTCTAGTCCAGCTCCAGTATCTATATTTTTCTTAGGTAGTGGCTCTAATGATCCATCTTCCATTCTATTCCACTCTGTAAATACTAGGTTCCAAATCTCTATGAAACGGTTGTCTGTTCCCTCATCTCCAAGCTTAGAGTTCTCATCTCCTCCATAAGCTGGTCCTAAGTCTACGTGGATTTCTGAACAAGGTCCACAAGAACCTGTTGGTCCAGCTGCCCACCAGTTCTCATCTTCTCCAAGTCTTACTATTCTCTCTTTAGGGAAGTTACACTTCTCTATCCAAATTTTTTCAGCTTCATCATCTGTTGTAAATACAGATACCCATAATTTGTCCTTGTCTAATCCTAATACTTCTGTTACGAATTCCCAAGACCAAACTATTGCTTCCTCTTTGAAATAATCTCCAAATGAGAAGTTTCCTAACATCTCAAAGAAAGTATGGTGTCTAGCTGTTCTTCCAACATTTTCTAAGTCGTTAGTTCTGATTGATTTTTGATAAGTAGTTACTCTTGGATATGGAGCTTCCTTTTGTCCTAAGAAATATGGTTTAAAAGGTACCATTCCTGCAACTGTTAATAAAAGTGTTGGGTCATCTGGTATTAAAGATGCACTTTCAAAATGTTTGTGATTTTTCTTTTTAAAGAATTCTATGAACTCTTTTCTAATTTGATTTCCTGTTAACATAGTTCCTCCAGTTTATTTATTTCTATTTTTAAATTAAAGTTTAATCCAGTTTAAATTTCTCTCCTAGATATATCTTTCTAGCAGTTTCATTCTCTGCTATCTCTTTAGGAGTTCCGCTTATTAGAACTTTTCCCTGTGCCATTATATAAGCTTTTTCTGTAATTCTAAGGGTCTCTCTTACACTGTGGTCAGTGATTAAAATCCCTAAACCTCTATTTTTAAGATATCTTATTATTTGTTGTATATCCTCAACAGCTATAGGATCAACTCCTGCAAAGGGCTCATCTAAAAGTATAAAGTTAGGATTATTAGCTATTGTTCTAGCAATCTCTACCCTTCTTCTCTCTCCTCCTGATAATGAAAAACCTAGAGAATTTTTAACATGAGTAAGTTTAAATTCCTCTAATAATTTATCTATTGTTTCCTTTTGTTCAGCTTTACTTATATTTTTCATCTCAAGGACAGCAGCTATATTTTCTGTTACTGTTAAGTTTCTAAAGATAGAAGGCTCTTGAGCTAGATATCCAATTCCCATATTAGCTCTTTTATACATAGGATAATCAGTAACCTCTATACCATCACAAAATACCTTTCCACTTTCAGGCTTGACTATCCCTGTTATCATATAGAAAGTTGTTGTTTTTCCAGCACCATTTGGTCCTAAAAGTCCAACAATCTCACCTTTTTGTACCTCTAAACTCACATTATCTACAACTTTTCTTTTTTTATAGCTTTTACATAGATTTTGAGCTGATAAATTTATCATACTTATCTCCTTATTTCTTATATTCTACATAAACATTTCCAGAAGCTTTTATTTTTTTATTAGCCATATTATAAATACCTCTATCTGCTTGTAGTATTGAGTCATTATTCTCTATCTCAACATGACCTATTAACTCCAAAGTTCCAGCTTTTTGTTTAATTACTCCTCTATCTGCTGTAACTTTAGTAATTCCATATTCAGAATTTTCATTATCTATTTTTACATTTCCTATAAGTGTAGCAATATCTTCATTTATATCAACTTCTGCCACTGATGAAGTTATAATTGTTTTTCCATTTTTCTCATCATCAATAATTAATTTTGTATTTTCTTTAGAGAAAACTAATTTTCTAATTGAGTCAATCTCTATATAATCAGACTCTAAAGTCTTTTCATTTTGGATAAATACAGCATTTTCTCTCACTTCACTTCTCAAGATCTCATATCTGCCACTATTTTTAAAGTATACCCTTGCAAAATCTCCTTTAAATCTAGTAATTACTCCTTGATCCTTTATGTGCCCATTTACATTTCCTGAGAAATCCAATATCATCTCATTTAAATTACCATACAACTTATCAGAGATAAATCTATCTCCATTAGCTGTTACAACATCAGATCTATTCCCTTTTAAAATACCAGTTTTATTGTTAAACTCTCCATTTTCTCCAGTAAATTTAAAATCCTTATAATCAATAGTGTATCTCTCTAAAGCCTTTACCATTTCACTTTCTGGGAAATACTCAAGTTTTTCTCCTCTAAATGTAGATTCTGTATCTTTCATTACAACATTTCCTGAAAATAAAGCTTTATCATCTTTAGAAAAATATGTCATCTTATTACTTTTTAAAGTATTCTCATTACTTTTTCCATTAAAATTATTTCCAGAAAATTTTGAGTCCTCTGTATAATAGATTCCCTTACTCATAGTACCAGAAGTTTTTCCATCTTTAGTTTTAAAATCTATCCTCTCTGGAATATAGATATTTTCATCTTTTAAATCATATCTTGCCCTTTGAGAATCTGCAATAATCTTCTCTCCAACCATATGTAAGTTTCCATCTATTGCTAAATACTCTCCATTTTTAAAAGAGAAATTATCTCCAGTTATTTTAAAATTATCTTTTAAGTTTTCTACAGTTATTCCACTTTCTAACTTTCCAAATCCAGAACTTGTATTATAAGTTAGATTAGTTCCCCTAGCTAAGTAATTCTCTCCTGAAAACTCTACTTCTCCCTTACTTAAAAACTCTCCTGTTCCTTGGTTATATGTAGCATCTTTTCCTTTTAAAGTTATGCTATTATCTCTAGCTTTTGCTACATACTCCCCTTTTATTGTAGCATTTTTATCAGTAGCTGTATAGATAATACTATCACTATTTAAACTATATTTTTCATCTTCCATATAAGCATTTCCAACTACTGAACTATCTTGAGTAGAAGTGTTATAAGCTAACTTCTCCCCTTTTATTTTCTGCTTTTTACTCTTATCTAGTAGATACCCTTGAGTAATTTTTATATCTTTTGTCATATCATTATAGTAAAGTTTTTTTCCTTCACTTTCATATTTAGGACCTTTAAATGTATAACTTCCTTCACTTGTAAGTTCTTTAGTTTCACTATTATAATTGATTACCTTAGTAATCAGCTCTCCATCAGCAGAAGAGTATTTTACACTATTTTTACTAGAAAGAGCCATATTTTTACTATTGCTATTATAAACTAATTTATCTCCTACTAACTTCTCTCCTTTAATTGAAGTTCCATTAATATTTCCAACAATAGTTAAAAGTTTGCTCTCTGTATCATAAGTTCCCTTATCTCCCTCAAAAGAATAAACTCCATTACTTCCTTTTATCTTTCCAAAAATGTTTAAGATACTACTATTCTCTTTTTTCTCTAATCTATCTACATAGATTTTAAATCCCTCTACCTCTACTATAACATTTTTAGAAATTTTTAAAACTTCACTATTCTCTTTAAAATATAGTGATTCTGCAGAAAGTTTCATCCCTTTATAAAGAATATCAAAAGGTTCCCAAGCTTCTAAAGTTTTCTTTTCTAAATCATATTTTAAAGTTTTAAAATGTCCATCAATTAATCCTGTATTCTCTCCTCTTCCTTCTAATGTTATATTATCGTAGAGAAATACTATCTTACTTATATCCTCATAACTTCCTCTATCTCCCTTTAAAGCTATATCATCATTTTCCAAAATTACATCTTTAGTTAACTCAATATAACTCATTTTAGAGTCAGTTATAAAGTTTTGACCAGATATTTTTACATTTTTCTCTTCATTGATAGCTGTTACCCCTGTATTTGAAGTAACCTCATCTTTTGCTTTATTATAATTTATATCCTCAGCTTTAAAACTCCAACCATTAGGACTTATTCCAAGAATATTGTGCTTTAAAATCAAGTTTCTAACCTTATCAATAAAAACATTATCTCCACTGATTAGTAACTCATTTACCTTAGCTTTCGCTTTTTCAAAACCTGTTTCCTTTTCTTGGATATAATCTTTTTGTAGCTCAGCCTCTACTTCATAATCTTCATTTTTATAAGTTACATTGCTCGTTTCTATAACCTGCTCTGTCTTTCCAAGGTTTTCCTCTTCTCCAAAGTAATTAAGATACCCCAATATAACCAATACAACTATTCCCACTACATATCCTATTTTTTTCTTATCCATATTTAACTCCCACTTAATATTTTTTTCAACTCATTGAGTTTTAATAAAGCTTCCAATGGTGTTAACTTTTCAGGTTCTATCTCATCTAGTACCCTCATTACTATTTTCTGCTCCTTAGTAAGTTCCTTGCCTTTTAGCTCATCCCTCTTACATTTACATTCATCATCCTTAGGAGTTGGATTCCCAAATAGTAAAAGTTGCTCCCCTCCTAATTTTTTCTCTACTATCTCTTTTCTCTCTTCTAATCTTTTTAAAACAGCTTTGGATCTATCTAATATCTCTTTAGGAAGTCCTGCAAGTCTTGCTACCTCTATTCCATAAGATTTATCAGCTCCACCTTTTACAATCTCTCTTAAGAAGATAATCTCCTTATCATTTTCCTTTACTTCAATTCTAAAATTTTCTGCCTTTTCAAGTTTCTCTTCTAGTTGAGTTAATTCATGATAGTGGGTAGCAAAAATAGTCTTTGCTCCTATATTCTCGTGGATATACTCAGTGATAGCTGTTGCTATTGAGATTCCATCAAAAGTTGAAGTTCCTCTTCCTATCTCATCTAGAATTATAAAAGATCTCTTAGTAGCACTATTTACAATGTTAGCAACTTCACTCATCTCTAGCATAAAAGTAGACTGTCCAGTAAGTAGATCATCACTTGCTCCTACCCTTGTAAATATCTTATCTACAAGTCCAATTTTTGCATAATTAGCTGGTACATAAGACCCAATATGAGCCATTATTATTATTAGAGCTGTCTGCTTCATATATGTAGATTTACCAGACATATTTGGTCCTGTAAGAATTATTATCTCTCTCTTATCATCAAAAACAATATTGTTCTTTACAAACTCTCCAGCTGGGATTAATCTCTCTACAACTGGATGTCTTCCAGCTATTATCTCTATATCTTCTCCATCATTTATCTCTGGTTGAACGTAGGAATTTTTCACTGCTATATGAGCAAAATCTGTAATTACATCTAAATAGGCAACTTTATAAGCTAAATCTTGTAACTCTTTTCTATACTTTTTAATTTCACTAGTTAACTCTTTAAAAAGATAGTATTCTAAGTTTTCTATCCTCTCTTTAGCATTGAGCACCTTCTCTTCATACTCTTTTAAGTCTGCTACTATATATCTCTCAGCATTAGCTAAAGTTTGCTTTCTTATATAATCTTCTGGAACTAAAGATATATTAGCCTTTGTAACTTCAATAAAGTATCCAAAAACCTTATTGTATTTGATCTTTAATCCCTTTATTCCTGTTCTTTCCCTCTCTCTATTCTCTATTTCTAAGATGTAATCTTTTCCATCTCTTGAGATTCCATGCAACTCATCTAAATCTGAGTTATAACCAGCTTTTATAACTCCACCCTCTCTAATAGAAAATGGTGGTTCATCAACAATAGCTTTCTCTATCATATTATAGATATCTACTAAAACCTTTACATCTATCTGAAAAAGTTTATTTCCTTTTAATAATTTAAATATCTCTAAAGAGTTAATTATTGAATTTTTTAGAGCTATAAGATCTCTTCCATTTTCTGTTTCTAATATAAGTTTACCTATTATTCTCTCTATATCATAGATATTTTTTAACTTTTCTCTTATCTCTTCTCTAAGAAGTACACTCTCTATAAAATAACCAGTATCTCTTTGTCTCTCTTTAATCTTTTCTACATCTAATAAAGGATTTTTTATAAACTTTTTTAAAAGTCTACTTCCCATAGATGTCATACATTGATCCATTACCCAAAGTAAAGTTCCAGTACTATTTTTTTCCCTATGATTATCAATAATATCTAAATTTCTTTGAGTAGTGATATTTAACTCCATTACATTTTCACTACCTACATAACCTATATTTGTAATAGGAAGTTCCTTTCCTTTTTGTAAGTCTACTACATACTCAAGTACCATAGCAGATACTACAATAGCACCCTTTTTCTCCTTGATACCAAAACTTTCTAATGAGATTACTTTAAAATACTCTTTTAAGTACTCTTCAGACTTCTTTCTCTCTACACTTTTAGTAAATTTTATCTCATTTAAAGAGTTATGTTTTTTAAACTCCTCTATATAGTTATCATAGGTTTTTTCATCTAAAAGGATCTCTTTAGGGGATATCTTATTTATCTCTCCTAATAATCTAAAAAATATCTCCTCTCCTACTATCTCACTAGTTTTAAACTCTCCAGTAGTAATATCTATATAGGCTAGAGCTCCATACTCATCAGTTATCTTTATTCCCATTAAATAGTTATTGCTCTTTTCATCAAGAAAATCAGTATCTATTATAGTTCCGGGAGTTATTATTCTAGTTACCTCTCTTTTTACTATTCCTTTAGCAGCTTTAGGATCCTCTACTTGATCACATATTGCCACCTTATATCCTTTATTTACAAGTTTAGCTATATATGATGCCACAGAATGGTAAGGTATTCCAGCTAATGGAACATCATACCCCTTCTCTCTATTTCTACTTGTAAGGGTAAGTCCTAACTCCTTTGAAGCTGTAACAGCATCTTCAAAAAACATCTCATAAAAATCCCCAAGTCTAAAAAATAGTATACTGTCAGTGTATTGAGCTTTTATCTCTTTATACTGACTCATAAGTGGCGTTTCTGCCATTACTCTTCAACTCCCTCTTGCTCTATTCCCACTTTTATCATATTTAATAAATCCAATATCTCCTCATATTTATCAGTATGATTTATCTTATCCCTTATAGCATTAGAATTTCTAATCCCTTTTAAATACCAACATAGATGCTTTCTAAGCTCAAATATAAAAGGTCTTTCTGGATGCTCTATCTGAGTTCTTCTAGTATGCTCTATTGCCATATTTACTCTATCTAATGAAGTAACTGGATGAAGTATTTTCCCATGCTCTAAATACTCTCTAATATCTCTAATAAGCCAAGGATTTCCAAAAATACCTCTAGCTAACATTATTCCATCTACACCAGAGTAATCTATTCTCTCTTTAGCATCTTCAGCTGTAAATATATCCCCATTTCCAATTACTGGAATAGATACACTCTCTTTTACCCCTTTTATTATGCTCCAGTCAGCTTTTCCACTATACATCTGCTCTCTAGTTCTTCCATGCACTGTAATGTGCTTACATCCAACTTCTTCAGCAATCTTAGCTATCTCTACAGGATTTTTAAACTCCTTATATCCAGCTCTTATCTTTATAGATAACCCAGTATCATCATTTAATGCACTTCTTAATTCTGATAACATAGCTTTTATATGATCTGGTTTCTCCATAAGTGCTGATCCATAACCATTATTAGTTATCTTTCTCATAGGACAACCTGAGTTTATATCTATATGTTTTACTCCCATTCTCTCTACAAATTTGGCACTTTCTACCATCTTAGGAATATCTTTTCCAAAGAGTTGAACAGAATCTCCCTCTCTTAATCTTAAAATCACTTTTAAAGTTTTTTCAGATGCACATTCCATTGCATTTATACTTACCATCTCTGTAAATAACATGTCAGGTTTAAACTCTTTTAATATTCCTCTATAAGTGTAATCTGTAACTCCAGCTATTGGAGCTATATATATTTTTGTCATAAATTTTGTTTCCTCCATCTCTCAATAAAAAGATATCTCAATCTAAAAATTTTACCATATTTATGACATTTTTTCAATATACCATTAGAGTTATCCAATTACTATTTTATCTGATACTATTTCTAATATCACTTTCTATATCCTCTAGAATTCTTTCTTGATATCCTGCATATCCCTCTTGCTTTATTTTTTCTACTAATTCCAATAAACTACTTTCATCTATCTTCTCTAATTTTTTTAAACTTATCTCACTTAATTTTTTATTAGACTTTGCTTTTAAATAATCTTCTATTCCATATCTCCATATTTTTATCTTACCTTTACTTCTTTTTACAATCCGTTGTACCATATCTAGCCCTTCACCATCAAAATCACCAGAGTAATAAATTTCACCACTGCCCTTACACAACAAATCAATAAGAATCAATGAAGCAGTCTTAAATTGTCCAGAAGTACACAGTAAAGAGATCTTTTCATTTTTAAATATCTCACATAGGTAAGAAAAGAGCATTTGATTTTCTACTATAAAGATTTTTTTATTTATTCCCTCTGCTCTAACAATATTCCTTAAATTACTCAAGGAGATCAGATAGGATTCTCCATTTTTTATGTATTCAAAATAAGCTTTATGTTCCTCTGATTCCATATACAACCTAATTCCAAAAGCAGTAGTAAAGCTAGATATGGTATCTCCCTCTATCCCATACTTAAAATATAGCTCTATTACTCCTTCACTATCAGTAGGAACCTCAATATCTTCTAATGTAGCTAAGAGCTGTAACAGATAATTTCCAGCTATACTTCCTCTATCAAAATAATGTGGATTTGAAGTTATATAACTAGAAAGAATTGCCAGTTTTATCTTCTCTTTCCTTTCAGCTAAATATTCTATTGCTTTTAAAGAGTTAATAACTATCTCCTCTAGTTCATATTTATATCTTTTTTCTATTTTTTCTAAAAGATATCCCACACTATTACTTTTTACATTAGCTTCTTCAAAAATTTGCTTTACCTTTTTAAAACTAATTTTTTTTAAATTCTCCTCATTATTTTTTCTTTCTCTTTTACTCTCTAACTCCTTTCCAAAATAATCTTCTAATAACTGAATTAATGAGATATCTTTAAATTTACTCTTTTTAAGTGCTTCCTCAAATTCACTAGATTTTATCTTAATACTATTTTCTCCAATAAATTTTCCTAAAAAACCTCCAAGAGCTTTTTTTTCACCTTCAGAAAGATTTTCTAACTTTATTATTCCACCAAACTTTCCATAGCTCTCCCACTTTTTTCTCAGTTCATTAAACACTCTTTGATAGTTAGAATTTTTAAAAAACTTCAAATGTTCTTTCATCTATAAAATAAACTCCTTTTTATTATTTATTCCATCCCAAATAAAGTTATTGGTAATTATCATATTATCCTCTGTATTTTTTATCAATTCAACTATTTTTAATCTCTTAACTGTGTCATAGGTTCCCCATAGATTTTGTGAATTCATTATATAATCAAAATCCAGTGTCTCTATAAACTCAAAAACACTTGCTATATTTTTGTCATCCACTCCAGCAAAGGCTTCATCTAAGGCTATTATTCTAGGAGAATCCTCTCTTCCCTTTTGATATTGTGCTGATGCCGCTGTAAGCAGTGGAAGATACATAGCAATAGCTCTCTCTCCTCCACTAAATTTATTAAAGATACTAGAATTTAACTCCTTTTTAGCTCCACCATCCTTATAGAAAAAAATTGTAAAATCAAACCATTTTCTATAATCTAGCATCTCTTTAATTACCTCTGAGTAATTTCCACCGCTATCTTTTATCTCCTCTCTAATTACTGATAATTTATTTCTAAAGTGATTAGAAAGTTTTTTCATATCCTCTTCTGTCAGTAACTCTCTATCCTTAATAAGTAATCTTTGTAACTCTAAAGTATTTAGCTCATCTTTATCTGAACTTTTTTTAGGTACCCACTCTATTGCAAATTTTAATCTCATAGAGTTAGATAGTTTTTGTAAATTTTCACTAGTCTTCTCTATCCATTTTTTTGTCTCATAGATTTGAACATTTATCTTATGGCTAACATTTCCAGAGAGTATATCCTCTATTAATTTTCTATCATTTTCAGCTAATACTGTCTCTCTCATACTTATATCTTCAGACAGCCTCTCTTTAAATTTATACAAGGATATTTTTTGTCCATCATAGAAAAAATTTATAACTGCCCTTCTTCTTATAAATCCCTCTACCTCATCAAAAATATATTCCACTTCCCCATTATAATTTTTAAAGGTTCCACTATATTCCCTATATCTCTTTTCCAATCTCTCATAAATTTTATTTGGTCCCTCTTTTAGATAATCCTCTTCTCCTCCTATCTCCTCTAAATTTACAAATTCTAATCTCTCCTCTTCTTCAAAGTACTCTTTAGTTTTCTTGCATATCTCTTCTAATAGTAAAACTCTTTCCTCTCTTCTTTGAGATGTTTCAACAATCTGTTTTAACTCAACCTCTCTTTGAATCTTAAAGCTTTTTCTACCCTCTATTCTTTTTTGTAATTCCTCCTCCTCTTGAGTTAATTTTTTCAACTTCTCTCCTAACTCTATATTCTCTGGCAGATTTAAAAACTCCTCTATTTTCTCTATACTATCCAATATTTTCTCTTTTTCTCTTTCAACCTTTCTTATATCTCCTAGCATCTCCTCTAATATATAACTTTTCTCATCAATAGCCAGCATATTAGATTCTATTGCACTCTCTATTCCACCATACTCCTTTCTCATCCATTTTAACTCTGTAAGTTTTTTGGAGTATTCCTTAGCTGCTAATATTACCTCTTCAAAACTCTCTACGCTTCTTTTGAAATTTAGTGTTCTACAAGCTTGAGCTACTTTTTGCTCCACATCATATTTTTTTCTTCTTATTCTCTCTAGGTTTTCACTCTTTATCCTATACTCTTCAACAACTCTTTTTACCTTTTCCTCTGCCTCTTTTCTCAGATTTATACTCTCTCCTATATCTTCAAAACTTGGTAACTCTTTGTATTCCTCTTCCAATTTTTTTAACTGTTCTTCAAAACTTCTAATATGAGAATTGTATACAGTTAGCTCTTCATTTAGCTTTTCTCTTTTTGACTCCAAGCTCAATATCTCTTTGGCAACTCTATCCCTTCTATTTTGAGCTCCTATAAATTCCACTTCTTTAGGCAATACATACCCTTGAGTTACACCATACTTAAAATATCCATTTTTCTTTAAGATAATGGATTTTCTATCAATATCTGTATTCTCAGTTGAAATATTTTTTAAAAAATCTTCTACAACCTCTCTATACTCTTCAGCTATATTTTCTATTTTAAACTTTTCAAAAAGTTTTTTTGTACCATTTTCATTTTTTGGAGTAAGAATTGTATCACTATATTTAGCTATTATTCTATTTGCTCTCTCTTGTTCAACATATGGAATAACTAATATATCTATTAGTCCCAACTCCTTCAACTGTCCCTCTAATATTTTTTTCTCACTCTCTTCTAAATTCTCAGCAAAATCTAGAGCTTCATAAAGAGGAATAGCTTTTATTCCCTCTCTTTCTAATTCTGCTCTACACTCCTCTCTTTCTCTACTTCTCAAGGGTATAGCTTCTGGTTGATTTTTTAAATTTTCTATCTCTTGAGAGATTCTCTCCTCCTCTTTTACTCTCTCCTCTTTTTTATAGATCAGCTCTCTTTTCTCCAAATCCAATTCAGCTAATTTTTCAGTATAATTTTTATAAAAGATATCCATGATCTTTTTAGGAGATTTCAATATATCAAACTCTTTTACACATTCAACAATTTTTTCTAACTCATCTTTTTTTATTTTTAAAAACTCATTTCTATCCTTTATAATAAAGTACTTTTCAACAAGTTTATCCTTTTCTCTATCTTCCATATCCAAAGCCATGTTATAACTTTGCTCCAACTCATCTTTTTTCTGAGCTACCCTGTCATACTCCTCTTCACACCCATTTAGACTTTTTGTTATCTCTCTTTCCTCTTTTAATATCTCTAAAGCTTTTTCTATCTTTTCATTATATATATCAAGAAGACTTATAATCTCTTCAAATACTTCCTCATAGTTATCCTGAAAAACTATCTCTTCTCTTACAAGAGAGTTTTCAAATATTAAAACCTCATTGATATCCTCTAGCTCTTTATAAGTTTTTTTCAAAGCATATTTTTTATTCTCTAAATCTCTTCTTAAATTCCTATCCCTTACCTTATAACTTTTTAATTTTTCCTGCTCCTCACTCTCTCTTCTCTTTTTTCTTTCTATCTCCTCTTCTATCTGTACTTTTTTTCTCTCATTCTCTTGTAACTCTTCCACTGCCTTATCTAAATTATTATTTTCCAATACCTTTTTCTCTTCTCTTATACTCTCCAACCTATTTAAAAATTTTTCTATCTCAACTTCACTGTTTTTTAACTCAATTTTATATTTATCTATCTCTTTTCTCTCTTTCTCAAAGGTTTTCTTTTCTAAGTTATACTCCTTCTCTTTTTCAAGAAATTTTTGAGATTTTTTCCAAAGTAGGTTTTTATTGTAGATATCATAAATTTTTTCTAATCTTTTTACTATTTCTAAGACTCTTTTTTGCTCCTCATTTTCCTCTTCCATCTCTTTTATTCTTTCCATTGTATCTATCAATACTCTTAAATCATCATCTGTTAAAGTAGGAAGAGCATCATTTAAAATCTTATAGATATCCAATAATTTTGTTTCCTTTGAAAGCTTAGCTCCTCTTATCTTCAAAAGAAATCTTATTAAATTTTTATACTGCTCTAAATTTTCAAAGCCAAATATATTTTTATTTACCATATCTATATACTCTTTTTGACTATATACTACTCTATTTTCCTCCCCTAATACATTTGGCAACTCTCTTTTTAATGATAATGGAACTTTTTTCTCTCCTATCTCTCTATACAGTTTTATATCTTTTCCTATTCTCTTTCCATCTGTTATACAAAACCCAGCAAACTCGAGGTTACTTCCCTTTTTAGCTCTCTGTCCTATCCCTATTGTAATATACTGCTCTGTATCTCCCTTTTTAAACTCTAAGAAAATATACCCTGTCTCATCTTCCTTCTCTCCATCTCCAAGGAAATAATACTCCATTTTCCTATCCCTTCCCCCAAAAGAATCCAATCTCTCTGGACTTCTATCTCCATCCATAAGAAAGCTTATTACACTTTGAGTAGTTATAGATTTACCAGAACCATTTCCCCCTCTAAAAAATATCTTCCCATCTTCTAATTCAAAAATCTCATCATCATATAACCAAAAGTTTACAAATCCTATTCTATTCATTTTCCAACGTCTGCTCATATCTATCTCCTATAATATCCCACATACTTTACCAAGGCTGGATAAATTTTTATTCTATCCTCTTCATCTTTTAAAAGTTGCCATTCACTCATAAACTCTATTAACTGTTCAAAAGTTTTTTCTACACTCATATCTCTATACTCTTTACTCCAATTTATTCCATAACTCTCTTTAAGCTCTTTTAAAATTTCAAAAAATCTTTTCCTCTCTACAAAGATAAAATCTCCTGTTTCTAAAACTTTTAACTCACCCTCTTCAACTAACTCTCTCACTTTTCCTGCCATCATAAGAGCTATCTCTCCTAGCATATTTTTTTTAGGATACATCTCTCCTAACTCTTTTTCAAAAAGTAAAAAGGCTGAGTTTCTTTTTATATCAAGTACTCCCCCTGTAAATTTTTTTAATGTTTCCTCTATTGAATCTCTCTGGTTTCTAAGATATATTGAGTCACTATCTATGTTCTCCTCCCAATATATGGCTGGAGTTGTCAATAACTTTCTATATACTCTATTTACTCTTCCCTTTCCCAACTCATCTTCCAAATTATTTTGAAATCCATCACTAATTATAGCAAAATTTTGTGCCAAATCTGTCTTTTCATAAAGTACATCAGCTCTCTCATCATTGGTAAAATCCTCTACTCTTCCATCATACCTTTTTATAAGTCCAATATCTTGAGCATATTGTAAAACTCTAACTAATGATTTTCTCTGTATATGTTGACTCCAATCTATCTCTAGATCTTCCCTCAATATATGTGGTAACTCCTCAACTAATTTCTGTAAATCAAACTGTCTCTCATCCTCTCTATCTTCTAAATATATCAATAGCCCACATAGAATACAATAATCTAATTTATCTTGAAACTTCTCTATCCCCATATATTTTTCTGGGATAGCTGGTAATTTTTCTAACTTTATCATCTGTTCAGTTACTACTATCTCCCATCCTACTTTCTCATAAAAAAATTTTGATATCTCTGAATATTTTTTCTTTATCCTATAATAAAGTTCTCTATCTTTACTCTTATCTATCCATAAATTTTCCAATAATGCTATTACCTCTTCCACTATTCCTCCAAAAAATTAAAAATATATATTGGCATCTCTAGATTTCCATCTTCACATCTTAAAGTACACCTTTTATCTAACTTAGTCACCCTATACTTTTTCCCATCTTCTGTTCTTCCATATCCGCCATTTAATGAAGAGGTACTTATCATATTAAGGATAAATAGTCTAAACTCTACGTCTACCTCTTCATCTATTTTAGAAATGTCTAAAACTCCATCTTTTGTATATTTCAACCTCAACCTTCTATTTTTTTGTAATCTCTCTAACGCTTTTTCTCTCCGTAATCTTTTTAACTCACTTCTATCCTCAAATCCACTTTTTTCTACTCTTGGTTTATAAGTCCTATTATGAGATTCTAATTTATACTCTTTAGCCTCATCTTCATAGATACTACTTCTATCCCTGTCAGTTACTTTCTTTCCTAATGAAAAATGTCTTATCTTTTGAATTCCAAAAATCTCTGCAGAAAATTTATGAGCTTCATCTAAGCTCTCACACTTTAAAAATCTCTTAATATACTCTCTATAATAATTTTTCCTACTTATTCCAACATTTTTTCTTTGAGTTATGTAATAAGCATTCTGTACAATTTTTTCTATAATCTCCCCTGTAATTTTTAAAAGATTTTCATATTCACTAGGTTTTCCCTCTCCTATTACAAACCATCTCTTTAAAATTCTCCACTTTTTATAGATGTTCTCTCTAATTCTAATATTATGATTCTCATCTTTATTATATAATGAGTTTATATTCAGTTGCTGTTTTAAAATCTCTCCTTGCAAAACTAATTCTAAAACCTCACTCTCAACTCTCTCTTCAACTTCATCTAAGATATTTTTCAATCTAGCTCTTTTTAACTGTAACTCTCTTATAAACTCTCTCAATACTACCATCAATTTATCTTTATATTCTATAAATTCAAAGGTTCTCATAAATTTTTGAGCTCTCTCTCCATAAAATTCATGTAGATAATCTTGATAGCTCTCATTTAATTTTTTAAAATTATCTTGTAAATTCTCCCACCATTCACTTACTTCATCAGAACTCCAACTTTTAAAATTATCTCCTCGAACTTTCTCTAACTCAAATTCAATTCTTGTAAGAAAATTTGTAGATATACTCTTACTCTGAAACTCTAAATTTTCTAAAGTAAGTGTCATTCTCTCAACTACAACAGCTGTTTCTGTCATAGAATAAATAAACTCCTTATTCCTATACTCCTCTAATGTTTGAGCTTTTTTAGGAGATTGTACAGCTGTAAGATTTCCATTATCCACTAAAAATTTTAACTCATCATCTAACTCCTTAGCTTCTTTGTAATTACCTAACTCTGAGTAATCTTTTATTTTTTCAAATATTTCCTCTCTGTATAGATTGTATTTTAAATTCTCTCTCTCCTCATAAAAACATCTCATTATTCTTCTATATATGGGAGTTTTAGAAACATTCAAATAATTTGTTTCAGTTATATTTTTCATTTTTTGTCTCCTTATTTGAAAAATAGGAAGAATCCTCTTCCTATCTTCCTACTAATTTAAATCTGATACTCTTATCCCTATCTTTCTAAAATTTTTCCTGTCACTTTAAACTCTCTTTGATAGAAAGACATTCCTACTAAAATAATCTTTTCTATCCCTCTATCTCTTAACTCCACATCATATCTCTTATTCTCTATCTGAAGTAGAGCTTCCCCACTTGCTCTTATTAAATCATTTTCATTCTCTGCTACCTTAAACTCTATAATTAATCCACTCTTATCCTTACTTTTATCTCTTGGTTCTATCAGCAAGTCATATCTACCTCTACCACTCTCTTTATTAGAACGAACGTGATATTTTCTTCTTAATGCTAACATCATTCCTAAGATAAATACATGGTAGTGGCTCTCCTTTGAGTTAGAGTTAAAATCAAAACAACTTACACTATTTAACATAATATTTTCTAACTCATAGGCAAAGTTATCAAAATCTCCCTCTAATAGATAGCTAAGTATATTATTAAATTCATCCATATCCCCTAAAAACTTATCTATAAAATCTCTTTCAAAGAAATAGTGTACCTCTTCATTTGGTATCTTTATACTATACTTTCCAAAATCTATCTCCTCTACTGGTGTTAGATATCCAGCATTTGTTAATAGATACCATATTTGTGCTGGACTTCTGAGTTCATTAAAATTTGAATATATATCTATTGTTTTACTTATTGTCTCCCTTTGAAATAACTTTGATAACTCATTAAAAATTGAGTTATTTGCTTCTTTTAGTACTTTATTTATCAAGCTATTACTGGAAGTGTTTACCCAGTAAGGCATTATTTTCTTTCTATCTAAAAAATTTGTTATGCTAAAAGGATTATATACTCTCACTCCTCCAAAGTTGTATCCATTATACCACTTCTGTACCTCTGCTAGTCTATCTTGTAATCCATACTCTACTAAAGATTCCTCCACCTCTTCCTCTGTTATTCCAAAATACTCAGCAAATCCTTCATCAAGTATTGAATTTACCTTTATATTATTCAGTCCAGAGAAAATATTCTCCTTAGATATTCTCATTATCCCTGTTAGTACTGCCTTCTTTAGAGATGGATTTTCCTTTAAAGCACTTCCATATAGGGTAGTAAAAAACATTTTGATCTCATCATAATATCCATGCTCATAAGCTGATACCATTGGTGTGTCATACTCATCTATTAGTAAGATTACATCTTGATTGTAATATTCTTTTAAATAACTACATAGATTTAAAAGAGCACCTCTTAAATTTGCATTATCTTTCTTTAGCCAAATCTCATCAAACTCCATTAAGTTGCTCTGATTTAACTTCACTCTAATATATTCAAATTTATCATATAGGTTTTTCATAAGTATTGCTATATTTTCCATCATCTCTAAACTGCTATCAGCCTTTACATCTTTAAAGGATAAAAATATTACTGGATACTTTCCTTGCTCTTTTATTGCTGAAGTGTTAGATATATATAACCCATTGAAGAGTTTTCTATTTTCAGTATTTCCTTCTATATCATAGAAATATTTAAGCATTGACAGATTCAGTGTCTTTCCAAATCTTCTCGGTCTTGTTATCAGATGAACAGCTGTCATATCATCTACTAGCTCTTCTATAAATTTTGTTTTATCCACATAAAAACCATTACCTGCTATAATATTTCTAAAATCTGATACTCCTATCGCTATTGGTCTCATATCTACACCTCTCTTCTTCTTTTATCCTCTACATATTATACCATAATATGAGTAAAAAAAATAGAGAGCCTTAGCCCTCCACTTATCCTGTTGAAATTCTTCTTAATCCAATCTTTTCCTTCTACTATTCTTGTTACTAACATAGCTGCAACTGTATCTCCAGTAGCATTTATCATAGTTGCTGGTGGATCTACTAAGTATCCTATAGTAACTATTATTGGAAATGCCTCTGCTGGGAATCCATACATAGTCACTATCAGCATCTCACCAATAAGTCCTCCCCCTGGAACTCCTGACATTACAACTCCACTAAGTATTGATAAAATTATTGCACTTACATACGTCCCTATCCCTTCAAAAGGAACATTGAATATTCCAAATAGGAATGAAATCTTTAAGATTGAACTACTGATTGTAACCAATACCATCTGTACTATACTCTAAAGCTCTTCCCAAGGTATCTATATCGTACTCTTTATAGTTTTCAACAAAAATCATAGTGTGAGGTACTCCCATTAAAACAGAAGAGATTTTCAACTTCTTTCCCTCTACTTCTAACTCTCCATCTAGAATTTCCTCTTTCCCTATAGTACATGGCACAGATATGCTCTAAAATCTACCTGTCCCATATCTACAGCTATATATTTTACAGCTCCAGCTTCTAAAGTTAGGTCTATATATTTTATTCCTGCATCAGTTTCAACAGAAAACTTACTCTTATTCATTATATAATTATCATATACAAATTTAGAAAAACATCTAATTCCATTGCCACATATCTTTCCTCTAGAACCATCGGAATTATAGTAATTCATCTTGATATCTACTATCTCACTCTTTTCACAGGTCATAAGTCCATCAGCACCTATACAAAAATGTCTATCACAAAGTTTTTTTGCTGTACTCTCTAAATCTAAATTTGAATACTCAAATCCATCCACTAAAATAAAGTCATTTCCTGCTACTTGTAATTTTGAAAATCTTATCTCTTCCTCCGTAGTTCTATATCCAAGATCCCACTTATTCTACAACCTTATCAAGAACCCTTATCTCTAACTTTTCACTATCTAAAGATATATTACTTCCTAAAGGTAAAGTTATCATAGGTTCACAATGCCCAGATTCTAAATTGTAAATTACTGGAATTTCTAAATCTCCAAAGTAATCTTTTATAACCTCATCTAGTGGCATCTGATTGCTAGAATCTGAATCACAATCATTAAAGTCTCCTAAAATTATTCCACTAACCTTTTTAAAAACTCCATGTTTTTTAAGCATATTTAAAAATCTATCTATTTTATAAGGCTCTTCTCCTATCTCTTCTAAAAACAGTATCTTTCCTTCATAATCTAGATCATATTCACTTCCCAAAGTTGCTACTAAAGTTGCTAAATTACCACCAACTAATTTTCCAGTTGCTTTTCCCTTTACTAATGCTTTTAACTCTTTAGAAAAATTTGTAATTTTTGTTCTCTCTCCACTTAATACTTCAACAAAGTTTTTATACGTATCTAAGTTATAATTCTCTTTTAAGTTACTTACAAACATAGGTCCATGGAAAGTAACCATATCTAGTTTTTGATTAAAAACTATGTGTAAAGTTGTTATATCACTATATCCAATAAATGGTTTAGGGTTATTTTTTATCACTTCTAGATCTAAATACTCAATCATTCTGTTACAACCATAACCACCACGCATACACATGATAATATCTATACTATCATTAGCAAAAAAACTATTTATCTCCTCTGCTCTCTCTCTATCCTCTCCAGCATAAGAATACCATTTTTTCTTTGTGCACTCTCCTAGAACAACTTCATATCCTAAAGATTCTAAATTCTTTTTAGCTTCAATTACGTTTTTAAAGTCTGTATAACTAGCTGGAGCTACTATTCCAATTCTACTCCCTTTTTTTAGCTTTTTCATATAATTTCCCCCTAATTATGCAAACATAATTCTACAAATCCATACAGCTGTTAAAAGTCCTGCAGCATCTGCTAATAATCCTGCTGTTACAGCATGTCTTGTTTTTCTTATGCTTACTGCCCCAAAATATACAGCTAAAACATAGAATGTAGTCTCAGTTGATCCCATCATAGTAGAAGCTATTCTTCCTATTAATGAATCTGGTCCATATGTTAACATTAGATCATTCATAACCCCAGTAGCTCCTCCCCCTGATAGAGGTCTTAAAATCGCCATTGGTAATACTTCTCCCGGCATTCCAATTATTGAAAGAATAGGATCTAGAATTTTTGTCATTATATCTATACATCCAGAAGCTCTAAATATACCTATTGCAACTAACATAGCAGTTAAGAATGGAATTATTCTAATTGCTGTATTAAATCCCTCTTTAGCTCCTTCACAGAACACTTCATAAACTTTTATTTTCTTTACAATTGACGCATAACCTACTATTACTAATATTATTACTGGTATTGCATAAAGTGAAATTTTCTCCATTATTTGTATAAACATTTTTATCCTCCCCTTATTCCTTAGTTATTCTCTCTCTTATATTTTGGTAGTTTTTCTAAAATTTTACATGCTATTATTGCAACTGTTGTTGACGCTATTGTTGCTACAATTGTTGGGGCTATTACCTCTGTGGCATTAGCTGATCCTGCTGCAACCCTATATGCAATAACACTTGATGATATAAGAGTTACTGACGATGTATTTATAGCTAAAAACATAACCATTGAATTTGAAGCTTCCTCTTTATTTGGATTAAGTTCTTGTAACTCTTGCATAGCTTTTATTCCTAATGGTGTAGCTGCATTTCCCAGTCCAAAAAAGTTTGCTGCCATATTTGCTACCATACTTCCCATTGCTGGGTGATCTGCTGGCACTTCTGGAAACAATTTTACCATTATTGGTTTTACTAAATTTCCCATTGCCTTTACCATTCCAGCCTCTTCTGCAACTTTCATAAGCCCTAACCATAATGCCATTATTCCTATCATCTCTAAAGAAAGTGTTACAGCTGTTCCTGCTGATGAAATTGCTGAGTCTGTTACTCCTTGTACATTTCCAGTAAAAATTCCTACCAAGATTCCTATGATTATTAATGCTGCCCAAATTATGTTTATCATTTTGTTCCTCCTTATTTTTCCTCATATTTTAAATAGATATTCATTAATTGTAACATTACTCCTATTTTTAAAGCTTCTTCATCTATATCAAAGTTACCATTATGTGCTGGAGCATCTATCCCTTTTGCTATATTTTTAATACCTAAAGTATAAAAAGCTCCAGGAGTATTTTCTATGAAATATGCAAAATCCTCTACTCCCATATTTGCTAATTTCTTTTCAAAAATATTTTCTGCTCCCAATAAACTTTCTCCATTCTTTCTTACTATATCGACCTCTTTATCATGGTTTATGAGAGCAGTATATCCCTCTTCTCGTATAAACTCTCCACTTCCACCAAAAGCAATAGGTAATGTTGTTACAATCTCCTCTATTCTTTTTAACATCTTTTTCCTTACTTCAGGATCAAGAGTTCTTAAAGTTCCAACTAATTCAACTTCTTCTGCTACTATATTTCCTTGGGTTCCTCCATGTATAGTTCCTAAAGTTATTACCCCATTTTCTCTAGCATCTATATTTCTACTTACAATTGATTGTAGTGCCACCATAACATGAGAAGCAACCATAATTGCATCTACCCCATCACTTGGATATGCTCCATGACATGATTTCCCTTTTATTTTTATTTTTAAAGTATCAGAAGAAGCATTCATAGCTCCATACTTTATTCCAATTTTTCCTATTTCCAAATACTCATCTACATGTAATCCAAAAACACAATTTACACCTTCTAAAGCTCCCTCTTCTATCATTGGCTTAGCTCCACCAACTGTTTCTTCTGCAGGTTGGAATAAAATTCTTATATTACATGGGGGTAATTCTCCTGATTCAGAAAAATATTTTGCTACTCCCAGAGCAATTGTTGTATGAGCATCATGCCCACAAGCATGGCATACTCCCTCATTTTTTGATGAATAACTACAATTTTTCTTATCTTGAATAGGAAGAGCATCAATATCAGCTCTAATAGCAATGGTGTACCCTTTATCCTTTCCCTCGATATCTGCTATTACCCCTGTTTTAAATACTTTACTTCTGTACTTTATTTTCATTTCATCTAAATATTCACATATTTTCTCCATTGTTCTATACTCTTTTTGGCCTAGCTCTGGATATGAATGAAAATCTCGCCGTACATCAATAAGCCATTTTTCAAACTCTGTAACTCTCTTTCTTATTTCCTCTTTCAACTTTCTCCCCCCTTACTTTTCTCTATTATATATTGTAACCAAAATTTTAAACTTTTCCCACACTTCAATTTATTTATTTTTTTGTTCATACTTTTTTTATTTATTCTTTGATTTTAAATAATTAAGTATAAATTTTTGTTCATACTCTTTGAATAATATTTCTAGAAAAGAAAAAACTCTCCTACTATTAATTAAATTATGACTTATAATTCATTAATAATCAAGAGAGTTTTTTATTTCCATAAAATTTATTATGCTTTTTAGAAGAAAAACAAATTTTCCTATTGCTACTTTATTATTGAAAAAATTATTTTCATTAACCTAAATTTTTCTTTATCCAATCTTTTCCTTCTACTATTCTTGTTACTAACATAGCTGCAACTGTATCTCCAGTAGCATTTATCATAGTTGCTGGTGGATCTACTAAGTATCCTATAGTAACTATTATTGGAAATGCCTCTGCTGGGAATCCATACATAGTCACTATCAGCATCTCACCAATAAGTCCTCCCCCTGGAACTCCTGACATTACAACTCCACTAAGTATTGATAAAATTATTGCACTTACATACGTCCCTATCCCTTCAAAAGGAACATTGAATATTCCAAATAGGAATGAAATCTTTAAGATCGAACTAAACACTGTTCCATCCATATGAGCTGTAGCTCCTATAGGTAAAACTATCTCTCTTATATCTTTAGGTACTCCTATTTTTCTAGCTGCTTCTAAGTTAACTGGAAGTGTAGCTATACTACTTTGAGTAGCTATAGAAGTAATAGCTGGAGAAACTAAGTTTTTCATAGCTCTTACTCCCTCTTTTCCTGCTGCTATATACCCATAAACTGGAAACATCAAAAAGAAATATGCTAAACATAATGGATAGTATATTAACATAGCTCTTGTATAAGACCCTAATAACTCTTTTCCATACTCTCCAACTAATGAAGCAAAATATGCTCCTAAACCAATTGGTGCATAATACATAAGTAATCCTATCATCTTTAGAAAAACTTCTGACAGAGCTTCTAAACCTTGAGCTATTGGTCTTCCCTTCTCTCCTACCATATTTATACACAATCCAAAAATAATAGAAAATATTATTAGTGGTAACATATTTTTTCTAGAGATTAACTCTGGAAAATCTGTAACAGTAATAGCTTTTACTATCTGTTCTCCAGTTTGGAAAGGTTGTAATGCATCTGCTGTTGTGAGATTCAATTGAACTCCTTGAGCTGGTGGAAAAATATTTACAATAATCAGTATAATAACAGCTGCTACTGCTCCAGTTGATACAAATACTAAAATAAGATTTTTCAATATACTTTTTAATCTCTTCATATCATTCATACTAGAGATTGAACTACTGATTGTAACCAATACCAATGGAACAACTATTGTAAACATACCATTAATAAAAAGATCTCCGAAAGGTTTCAATATTTTTGCTTTCTCTCCAAAAACTATTCCAATAATACTTCCTAAAAATATAGCTCCTAGTAATATTATTGAAAATCTATAAGCTTCCCATATACTTTTTTTATTCGTGTTTTCCATATCTCTTTCCTCCTTAAGTTATTTTAAAAACTCTCCATTACAAATTGTTTCTGCACTACCTTTCATCAAGATGTTATACTCTTCATCTAACTCTACAAATACCTCTCCCCCTTCTGTTATCAATCTAACCTTATTTCCTTTTATCTTTCCTAATTTATGAGCTACTGCAGCTGATGAACAACAACCTGTTCCACATCCTAAAGTTCTTGAAGCACCTCTTTCCCAAGTTTTTATCTCTATATTTTCATCATCTAATACCTTTATAAAGTTTACATTAGTCTTTCTTGGAAATAATTTAAGATTATGTTCCATTGAGTTTCCTAATTTATCCACATCATAATTACTATAATCATCTACAAAAACTACTGTATGAGGTACTCCCATTAAGACTGAAGAAAATTTTAGTATTTGTCCCTCCACTTCTAATTCCTCTTCAAATACAAACTCTTTATCAATTGTACATGGAACTGATTTTGATCTAAAATCAACCTGCCCCATATCTACCTCTATATATTTTACTCCTTTATTTTCTAAAGTAAGAGTTATATATTTTATTCCTGCATCTGTTTCTACTGAAAATTTTTCTTTTCTAACTACTCCAATATCATAGACAAATTTTGAAAAACATCTAATTCCATTTCCACACATCTCTCCTCTAGACCCATCAGAGTTATAGTAATTCATTTTAATATCTGCTATCTCACTCTTTTCACAGGTCATAAGTCCATCTGCCCCTATTCCAAAATGTCTATCACAAACTTTTTTTGCTATAACTCCTAAGTCTAAGTTTGGATACTCTATTCCATTTACTAAAATAAAATCATTTCCTGCTGCTTGTAATTTTGAAAACTTCATAACTTCCTCCATTTTTTTATATTTCTTTATCCATTTTAAAGGAAATTTTTCTTTTTTACTATTACTCAAAATAATTATTTTTTTGTTCATACTTACTATTAAATATATCTTTTATTTCATAGTTTCTATCTATATTCAAAATTCATTTTTTTAGAATTATAACTCAATTGCTAAGTCATTTTTAACTAAATCCTCATAACTTTCTCTTCTAATAGCCAATGAACTTTTACCATTTTTTACAAATACAACTGCTGGTCTTTGTAATTTATTATAGTTACTTGCCATAGAGTATCCATAAGCTCCTGTTGTAGTTACTAATAATAAATCTCCCTTTTCTCCCTTTGGTAACTCTCTATTTTTTATAATTAGATCTCCAGACTCACAACATTTTCCAGCAACTGTCACTACTTCTTTTTCCTCTTCATTTAATTTATTAGCTATTACTCCATCATACTCAGCTTGATATAGTGCAGGTCTAATATTATCTGTCATTCCTCCATCAATAAACATATATTTAACTCCACCATAAGTATTTTTATATCCTCCAATAGTGTATAGTGTACTTCCTGCATTTCCTACTATACTTCTTCCAGGTTCTATAGAAACCTTTTTAATATTTAATTCGTGTTTTTCCAATGATTTTTCAAGATGCTCTATCATCACTCTCATAAAATTTTTAACATCTATAGCTGTATCATTTTCTGTATAGTAAACTCCAAATCCTCCACCTAAATTTATTTCAGGTATCTCAATATTTAAAATATCTGAAATTTTCTTAGTTTCAACTACCATTGATTCAATGGCCTCTAAGAAAGCCTTTGTATCAAAAATTTGTGAACCTATGTGACAATGAAATCCTAAAAATTCTAAATTTTTATCCTCTACTATTTTCTTTACTATTCCCACCAATTTTTCATCAAAAATTGATTCTCCAAATTTTGAAGTATGCTTTGATGTTCTAATATATTCATGAGTATGTGCATCTATTCCTATATTTACTCTTAACATAACTTTCATTTTTCTGTTTTTCTCTGCACAAACCTTTGATAAATTTTCTATTTCTACTTCATTATCTATTATGATGCTTCCTATTTCATAATCTAAACACATCTCAAGCTCTTCCATAGTTTTATTATTTCCATGCATATGTACTCTGGACATTGGAAGTCCACTAGCTTTTATTGTATATAGTTCTCCCCCAGATACTGCATCTATATCCATATCATATTTTTCTACTAATTGACACATTGCCTTTGCTAAGAAAGCTTTAGAAGCATATACTATCTGAGTATCAAACTTATCACTTTTAAAATTTTCTTTATAAGTTCTCATATTCTCTTCAATTAATTCTTGATCCATAATATATAGAGGTGTCTTATACTCTTTAGCCAATTCTGTTACTTTAACTCCCCCTATAGATAAAACTCCATCTTCATTTTTCATTGTTCCAAAATATTTCATCTTTTCCTCCTAAGAAATTTAAGCTTTATTTATTTAATATCTATATACTTCATGATTATAGAAAAATCAAATATCAGTATTATATATGATAGATATTTTTTTTCTATATTATTTTTTTATCATTAGTATAATATATTATTTCGTCAATTTATATATATAATTTTTTTATATATATTTATAAAATATATTTTTCTTATTTTTTAATAAAAACAAAAAAGTCACAGTTACTAAAACTGTGACTTAAAAACAATATAAA